>NZ_QFXN01000029.1:0-48909 GCF_003144775.1 Enterobacter sp. CGMCC 5087
GATGTTTGGCATGAGCCAGAACCTCGGCGGCCTGCTGGGTTCCGCGATCCTCGGAACCTTCCAGACCTGGCGCGAGAAGTATCACTCCAGCCTGCTGGCGGACCAGCTCTCCACGCTCAACCCGCTGGTCAACGAGCGTATCCAGCTTTACACCCAGATGTACCGGAGCCTGATTGGCGACAGTTCGCTGCTGGGAACGCAGGCGATAACGCAGCTGCAAACGGTGACGACGCTTGAGGCGAATATTCTGGCTTACAACGATACTTATCTGCTGACGGCGGGCATCGCTGCCGCCACGCTGGTCTGGATTTTATGGCGCTTGCTGCGCCTGCGCATCACTGCCCGTATGGCGCTTAAAAACGCCACCGGCAACAAATAATTGAAAGAGTTCTGGAGAGTTTATGAGTCAGCAGGATGCCGCCAAAGAGCAGGCCAACACCCGCAAAAATGTGCGCATTGTTTCCGTTTTCACCGCCGCTGCCATCGGTATTGTCGGCGTGCTGGTGATCCTTTACGCATGGCAACTGCCGCCGTTCACCCGCCACGCGCAGTTTACCGACAACGCCTACGTGCGCGGTCAGACGACGTTCATCAGTCCTCAGGTGAATGGCTATATCACCGAGGTGAAGGTTCAGGACTTTGTGCAGGTTAAAAAAGGCGACCTGCTGCTGCAGATTGATGACCGTATCTATCGTCAGCGCGTGCATCAGGCCGAGGCACAGCTGGCGATGAAAATTGCCGCTCTCAATAACAACCTGCAGCAGCGTAAAAGCGCCGAAGCGACGATCGCCAAAAACGACGCGGCGCTGAAAAATGCCCGTGCCCAGAGCCTGAAAACCCAGGCGGATTTAAAGCGAGTGAAAGAGCTGACGGCTGACGGCTCGCTTTCCATTCGCGAGCGCGACGCGGCTCTTGCCAGTGCGGCCCAGGGCAGCGCCGACATCGAGCAGGCCAAAGCCTCGCTTGAGATGTCGCGTCAGGATCTGCAGACGGTGATTGTGAACCGCGGCGCGCTGGAGGCGGATGTCGACAATGCGAAAGCGGCGCTGGAGCTGGCGCAGATTGACCTGCAAAACACCCGCATTATCGCCCCGCGCGACGGCCAGCTCGGCCAGATTGCCGTGCGTCTCGGGGCGTACGTGACCGCCGGGACCCATCTCACCACCCTTGTGCCTCCGCAGCACTGGGTGATCGCCAATATCAAAGAGACGCAGCTGGCGGAGCTGCGCGTCGGCCAGCCCGTCAAATTCACCGTCGATGCCCTGAACAACAAAGCGTATCAGGGCCGCGTGGAGAGCATCTCGCCGGCAACCGGCGTGGAGTTCAGCGCCATCACGCCGGACAACGCCACCGGCAACTTTGTCAAAATCGCCCAGCGTATTCCGGTGCGCATCGAGGTGCTCGGCAAGCCTGAGGAGTCCGCCCTGCTGCGTCCAGGCATGTCGGTGCAGGTGACCATTAATACGCGGGAGGGCAAACAATGACCCTTCGCCCGATAGCCGGTCTGGTGCTGGCGGTCATGCTGGCCGGATGCCAGTCCGTTGACGTAAAACCCGCGCAGCCGACGCTGCAAATCCCTGCGCAGTGGCGTGCCGATTCCGGTCCTGCCAGCCCGGCGGAGCAGCTCTGGTGGCGCAATTTTCATGACAACAACCTCAACCGCTACGTGGATCGGGCGCTAAAGAACAACAGCGACGTGCTGATTGCCCGCGAACGGATTAACGAGTATCAGGCGCGGGTCTTTGCGGCCGACGGCAGCCTGTTTCCGTCGCTTGACGCGGGCGTAACGGGGACCCGCGCCCGTTCGCAATCCGCCGCGACCGGGCTGCCGGTCTACGGCACGCTGTACAGAGGTAGCCTGACGGCGAGCTACGATGTAGATATCTGGGGCGTCAACCGCAGCACGGCCAATGCCGCCGAAGCCTCGCTGGCGGCGCAAAAAGCCGCCGCTGCCGCCGCGGATTTGACCGTCGCGTCTTCGGTTGCGTCCGGGTATGTCACCCTGCTCTCGCTTGACGAACAGCTGCGCGTGACCGAATCCACGCTGAAATCGCGAGAAGAGGCATTTAACCTCGCGAAACGTCAGTTTGAGACGGGCTACAGCTCGCGTCTGGAGCTGATGCAGTCGGATTCCGAACTCCGCTCAACGCGGGCGCAGGTTCCCGTGCTGCAGCATCAGATTGCACAGCAGGAGAACGCCCTGAGCCTGCTGCTGGGAAGCAATCCCGGCGCGGTAGCGCGCAGCGAGAGCTTTGAGGCGCTAACGCCGCTGAGGCTGCCGTCACAGCTGCCTTCTACGCTCCTGAACCGTCGGCCGGATATCGTTCAGGCCGAACGCCAGCTGGTTGCGGCTGACGCCTCGCTTGCCGCGTCGCGCGCGAGCCTGCTGCCGTCGATCAACCTGACCGCAACAGGATCGATACAGGATCGCACCCTGTCCGGCCTGCTGGACAACCCGCTTCAGCTCTGGAGCGTCGGGGGCAGTATTCTCGCCCCGCTGCTGAACCGCCAGGCGCTGAATGCGCAGGTGGATATATCCCAGTCCCAGCGTAACCAGGCGCTGTACGCCTATGAAAAAACCGTGCGTAACGCGTTTGCCGAAGTGAACAACAGCCTTGATGCGATTACGCGCTATCAGGAACAGCTGACCGAGCTGCTTGCCCAGCAGGAGGTGGCGCAGGAGACGCTGCGCATTGCGCAGAACCGCAATCGCAACGGCTACTCTTCCTATCTGGACGTGCTGGACGCCCAGCGCACGCTGTACTCGGTGCAGACCAGCGTGGTGCAGGTGAAAAATAACCTGCTGCTGGCGCAGATCGATTTGTACAGGGCGCTGGGCGGCGGCTGGGAGAGCGCGTGAACCGCCTTGCGCGCTGATGCCCTCACCCCGACCCTCTCCCACAGGGAGAGGGAGAAAAATCCAAGGAGTCAATCTATGCAACAAAAATGGTCTGCAGTAGATAATTACATGATTTCTTCGCTGATCCCTGACGATGACGTGCTGAGTCAGGTGCTGGAAAACAACAAACGCGCCGGGCTACCCGAACACGATGTTGCGGCCAATCAGGGGCAGCTGCTGGCGCTGTTCGTGCGCATGACCCAGGCAAGACGCATTCTTGAGATCGGGACGCTGGGTGCCTATAGCTCAATCTGGATGGCGCGCGCCCTGCCGCCGGACGGAAAGCTGGTTACGCTCGAGGCTGACCCGACGCATGCCGATGTGGCCCGCCAGAATATTCACCTCGCGGGGCTGAGCGATCGCATTGAACTGATTGAAGGCCCGGCGCTGAGCTCGCTGGAGAATTTCGGTGACGTTCCGGCGTTCGACCTGATCTTTATCGATGCCGATAAGCCAAACAATCCCGGCTATCTGGTGTGGGCGCTGCACTATTCACGTCCCGGCACGATAATCATTGGCGATAACGTGGTGCGCGATGGCGAAGTGATTAACGGGCAAAGCGACGACGCGCGCGTGCTGGGGGTGCGGCGTTTTATCGAGATGATTGGGGATAACCCGCGCCTAACCGCCACCGCGCTGCAAACGGTGGGGGTTAAGGGATGGGATGGGTTTACGCTGGCAATAGTGAACGGGTGAAAATGATACCCTCTCCCACAGGGAGAGGGAGAAAACCGGGCAAGAGTTTTAAGCGGAAATCTGCTCCATCGCCTGCAGAATACGCTTATCCGAAATCGGATACGGCGTACCGAGCTGCTGGGCAAAGAAGCTGACGCGCAGCTCCTCGATCATCCAGCGGATCGCCTGCACGTCTTCATCGTCGCGGCGCGCCGGCGGCAGCTTGTTTAACCACTGCTGCCACGCCTGCTGCACGCTCTCCACTTTCAGCATCTGCGCGCGATCGCGGTGCGGGTCGATAGCCATTTTTTCCAGACGTTTTTCAATCGCCTGCAGATAGCGCAGCGTATCGCCCAGACGCTTAAAGCCGTTGCCGGTGACGAAGCCGCGATAGACCAGCCCCGCCATCTGCGCCTTCACGTCCGACAGCCCCAGCGCCATGGTCATATCCACGCGCCCCTTCAGGCGCTTGTTGATATTGAACACGGCGGTGAGGATCTGCTCGACCTGTTTGGCTATCTCCACCACGGTGTCGTTCAGCTCTGCGCGCACCTTTTCATGCAGCTGAGCAAAGCCCTCTTCCGTCCAGACCGGACCGCCCGCCTCGTGGATCAGCTTGTCCACGCCGCAGGAGATGCAGTCGTCAATCAGATCCAGCACCTTGCCGTACGGGTTAAAGTACAGCCCGAGCTTGGCTTTGTTCGGCAGCTTCTCGTGCAGATACTTGATCGGCGACGGGATGTTGAGCAGCAGCAGGCGACGCAGCCCGCGCCACATCATCTGCTGCTGTTCCTGCGGATTATCAAACAGTTTGATCGCCACGCTGTCGCGCTCGTCCACCAGCGCAGGCCAGGCTTTGACCTTATAGTTACCGCGCTTCTGTTCGTAGCTTTCCGGAAGCTGACCAAAGCTCCAGATATGCAGCCCGCTCTGCTCGATACCGTCGTCCGCCACCGCAGACAGCGTTTCCTGAACTTTGCCTTTCAGCGCCTCTTTCAGCTCGCTCAGCGAACGCCCTTCCAGCAGCTTTTTGTTTTTATCATCCACCACGCGGAAGCTGATTTTCAGGTGATCGGGCACCTGATCCCAGTTCCAGTCTTCACGGTCGATGGTGGTGCCGGTCATGCGTCGGAACTCACGCTCGAGCGCGTCCAGCAGCGGCAGCTCCAGCGGCGTGACGCGGCCTAAAAAGGCTTCCGCATAGTTTGGCGCAGGCACAAAGTTACGGCGCACCGGTTTCGGCAGGGATTTGATCAGCGCAATCACCAGCTCGCGGCGCAGGCCGGGAATTTGCCATTCAAACCCGCCTTCATCGACCTGGTTTAACAGCGGCAGCGGAATATGAACGGTCACGCCATCCGCGTCGGCCCCCGGTTCAAACTGATACGTCAGGCGCAGCTTGAGGTTGCCCTGATGCCAGAAGTTCGGGTAGTCGAGCTTGCTGACCGACTCCGCCCCCTCTTTAATCAGCATGCTCTTTTCGAAGTTGAGCAGGTCCGGCGTCTCTTTGCTGGCCTTCTTCCACCAGCTGTCGAAGTGGCGGGCGGAGATGACATCGTGGCTGATGCGCTGGTCGTAAAACTCAAACAGCGCCTCATCGTCCACCAGAATGTCGCGGCGGCGGGACTTGTGCTCAAGCTCCTCCACTTCCGCGCGCAGCTTCAGGTTTTCGCGGAAGAAGGCGTGGCGCGTCTGCCAGTCGCCCTCCACCAGCGCGTGTCGGATAAACAGCTCGCGGCTGAGCGCCGGGTCAATCTGGCTGTAGTTGACCTTCCGCGCGGCAACCACCGGCAGGCCGTAAACGGTCACCTTCTCGGTCGCCATCACCGCGCCCTGCGCGCGCTCCCAGTGCGGTTCGCTGTACGAGCGTTTCAGCAGGTGCTGAGCCACCGGCTCCACCCATTCCGGATCGATGCGCGCGGCAATGCGCCCCCACAGGCGGCTGGTTTCCACCAGCTCCGCGACCATGGTCCATTTCGGCGGCTTTTTGAACAGGCCGGAACCGGGGAAGATGGAGAAACGGGCGTTACGCGCGCCGGTATACTCCTGCTTTTCGGCGTCCTTCATCCCAATGTGGGACAGCAGGCCGGTCAGCAGCGCGATATGAATCTCGCGGTACTCCGCCGGCTCGCTGTTGACCGGAATGCCCAGCTCTTTCACCACCTGGCGCAGCTGGGTGTAGATATCCTGCCACTCGCGCACGCGCAGGTAGTTGAGGAAATCCACGCGGCACTGGCGGCGGAACTGGTTCGAGGAGAGCGCTTTCTGCTGCTCGCCGAGATAGTTCCACAGGTTTACGAAGGCGAGGAAGTCGGACTCTTTGTCGTGGAAGCGACGGTGCTTTTCGTCAGACGCCTGCTGTTTGTCCATCGGACGCTCGCGCGGGTCCTGAATGGAGAGCGCCGAGGTAATGATCATCGCCTCGCGCACGCAGCCGTGCTTTTGCGCTTCCAGCACCATACGGGCCAGACGCGGATCCACCGGCAGCTGGCTGAGCTGGCGGCCCAGCGGCGTCAGCTTGTAGACCGTCGCCTGCTCGTCGGTGGTAATGGCGCCGAGCTCTTCCAGCAGACGCACGCCGTCCTGAATGTTGCGTTTGTCCGGCGCTTCGACGAACGGGAACGCGGCGATGTCGCCCAGCCCCAGCGCGGTCATCTGCAGGATAACGGACGCCAGGTTGGTGCGCAGAATTTCCGGGTCGGTAAACTCCGGGCGCGACAGGAAATCATCTTCGGAATAGAGACGAATACAGATCCCTTCCGACACGCGGCCGCAGCGGCCTTTACGCTGGTTAGCGGACGCCTGGGAGACCGGCTCAATCGGCAGCCGCTGGACCTTCGTGCGGTAGCTGTAGCGGCTGATGCGCGCCGTGCCCGGGTCGATCACGTATTTGATCCCCGGTACGGTCAGCGAGGTTTCCGCCACGTTGGTCGCCAGAACGATGCGTCGCCCGCCGTGCGGCTGGAAGACGCGGTTCTGCTCGCTGTTCGAAAGGCGCGCGTAAAGCGGCAGGATCTCCGTGTGGCGCAGGTCGCGCTTGCTGAGCGCATCGGCGGTATCGCGAATTTCGCGTTCGCCGCTCATGAAGATCAGGATGTCGCCCGCGCTCTCGTTGCCCAGCTCGTCAACGGCGTCGAAGATAGCCTGGAGCTGGTCGCGCTCGGTATCGTCCGCCTCTTCCACAATCGGGCGATAGCGCACTTCAACCGGATACGTGCGTCCTGACACCTCGATAATCGGCGCATTGTTGAAATGCTTTGAGAAGCGCTCAGGGTCGATGGTCGCGGAGGTGATGATGATTTTCAGATCCGGGCGACGCGGCAGCAGCTCTTTCAGGTAGCCGAGCAGGAAGTCGATGTTCAGGCTGCGCTCGTGCGCTTCGTCAATGATGATGGTGTCGTACTGCATCAGCAGGCGATCCTGCTGGATTTCCGCCAGCAGAATACCGTCGGTCATCAGCTTGACCATGGTGTTATCGCTAACATGGTCGCTGAATCGCACCTTGTAACCGATGCAGCCGCCCGGCTCCGTCTGCAGCTCTTCGGCAATACGGTTCGCCACGGTGCGTGCCGCCAGTCGACGCGGCTGGGTGTGGCCTATCAGCCCTTTTAGCCCGCGTCCCAGCTCCATACAGATTTTCGGCAGTTGGGTGGTTTTCCCCGAGCCGGTTTCCCCCGCCACAATCACCACCTGGTGGTCGCGGACGGCCTCAAGGATGTCCTGTTTTTTCTGGCTGACGGGCAGGTTTTCCGGGTAGGTAATCGCCGGGCGCGCGGTTTCGCGCAGCACAACTTTCCCTGCTGCCTGTTCAATCTCTTTCGCCATCTCCTGGTAAATGGCCTGTTGAGCATCAGGATTTTTAACCTTCTTAACGCCGTGCAGACGACGGGCGAAGCGCTGTTTGTCGCGCAGCATCAGAGAATCGAGCTGTTGCAGGAGCATCGGGAAGGTCAATTTTTGTTGTTCTGTCATAGCGTTAAAGGGCACTGCACGCCCTGATAAACTCTCTTTTTAATGATTGCTATAGAGTACCACAATGACGCCTTTCGCGCCTTATTCAAAAAATTCGAACATAGGCTTCGATATATTGCGCTATCTCTATGGCAGGATTGTGAATAGAGTGTCAACAAGCAACGGGGCAACCCCCTTCAATCAAATGCAAAAACAGGAATCACCCATGAGCAAAGTATTAGTTTTGAAATCCAGTATTCTGGCAGGGTACTCTCAGTCTGGTCAGCTGTCTGATTACTTCGTTGAACAGTGGCGTGAACAGCATTCCGCTGACGAAATCACCGTGCGTGACCTGGCTGCAAACCCAATTCCTGTGCTGGACGGCGAGCTGGTTGGCGCGCTGCGCCCAAGCGATGCACCGCTGTCTCCACGTCAGCAGGAAGCCCTGGCCCTGTCCGACGAGCTGATTGCTGAACTGCAGGCGCACGACGTTATCGTCATCAACGCCCCAATGTACAACTTCAACATCCCTACCCAGCTGAAGAACTACTTCGACCTGGTGGCGCGCGCTGGCGTAACCTTCCGTTACACCGAGAACGGCCCTGAAGGTCTGGTGAAAGGCAAGCGTGCGATCGTACTGACCAGCCGTGGCGGTATCCATAAAGACACCCCAACCGACCTGGTTGCGCCGTACCTGAGCCTGTTCCTGGGCTTCATCGGCATCACTGACGTGAACTTCGTGTTCGCTGAAGGTATCGCTTACGGTCCGGAAGTGGCGACGAAAGCGCAGACCGATGCGAAAGCCGCTATCGACAGCCTGGTAGCAGCCTAAGACTTCACCCTCTCACCGCCTGGTGGGAGGGTTTTTCTTTTCCCCGCATTTCGTTATCATCCGCTCCCACTCTCCAGCCGGGCGGCCTGATGTCTGCGATTATTGATTCTTTTATTGCCCCACCGTGTCACGACGACATTCAGATCCTCTGGCAGGATGAACATCTGCTGCTAATCGATAAGCCTTCCGGTCTGCTCAGCCTCTCGGGCAAAAATCCGCAAAATCTTGATTCCGTCCATTATCGTCTGGTCCAGACATTCCCCGGCTGCACGCTGGTACACCGTCTGGATTTCGGCACCTCCGGGCTAATGGTGGTTGCGCGCAATAAGGCCATCAACGCGGCGCTGTGCCAGCAGTTCAGCCAGCGCAGCGTGGAGAAGGTCTACAGCGCCCTGCTTTGCGGCCATGTGGAAAACGACGAGGGAATAATAGACGCGCCGATTGCCAAAGACCCGGCGCTGTTTCCGCTGATGTCGATTTGCGCCATCAACGGAAAACCCGCCCGCTCCCGCTATCGGGTCGTGGAACGTTTTTATCAGGGTACGGGACTGCCGTTAACGCGGGTGATACTGACGCCGGAGACCGGGCGAACCCATCAGCTGCGTATTCACTGCCAGCAGCTGGGGCACCCGATTCTGGGCTGCGACCTGTATGGCGGTCTTGAAGCGCTGGGGGCTGAGGAAACGCCCCGGCTGATGCTGCATGCAAGCGAGTTGAATTTTATTCATCCCGTGAGCGGAGAGCCGGTTAACGCCCGTCACGCCGCCCCGTTCTGAATGCGGTTTACCACATCAAATCGTCAGGGATTTTGAAGTCCGCGTACGGATCGTCTTCGTCCTGCTCTTCCTGGCTGAGCGCGCTGTTTAACACGATGCTGTCGGCATCGCGCTGGGCAATTTTATCGGCCACCACCGCCGGAATAATCGCGTATTCACAGTCGCCGCTGGCGTTGATGACCAGACGGGCAATCGCCAGACGGCCGTTGATCAGCTGAGCCTGGGTTTGCTTGTCGACGTCGATTTTTTTGATCAGATTGCCGTCGGTGAAGTTAAAGGTGATGTTGCCTTTCGCCACGGTGATGCGGTTCATCTCAATCAGCTGCTTCACCTGCGCTTTAAACTCTTTCGCCAGCACGGCCTGCTTCTGCTGCTCGCTCAGCAGCTTGTCGCGCTCGATCTGCGCTTTCTTGTTCTCTTCTACCGCTTCCCGAGCCTCGCGCGCCTGAACGCGTGATTTCTTTGCCGTGCGCTGCACTTTCGCCGCTTTTTTGCTGCTGACTAAGCCCGCTTTCAGCATCTGCTCTTGTAAGGTGAGTTTTGTCATGATTGTTTCTAAACCGGTTGGAAATTTTGGGGATTATAGCGGGAATTGAACGGAAATAAAAAATCCCTCTCCCACGCAGCCGGTTAACGACGAGGGCAAGTGCATATCACAGACATATTACGAGCTTCGCCCGGCGGCGCTGCGCTTACACCGGCCTACAAACGACGCTGAACCGTAGGCCGGGTAAGCGCAGCGCCACCCGGCATGAAGGCAGCGACACCTCGAGCATTACACTTCATGAACTTCGCTCATGTTGCATTGAAATTAAGTCACTTCCCCTGCGCCGCGGGCTCAGGCATAAATTATGCATCGGTAACTTCTTAGCAACATGAACTTAGGATGCATAACCACAATGAGCAAAGCTTTCACATATACCCTTAAGCGCAGTTGCTTCGATGAGAATTACAACCCGTCAGAAAATACGCGTACGACCACCAACTTTGCTAACCTGGCGCGCGGGGAAAAACGTCAGGAAAACCT
Source organism: Enterobacter sp. CGMCC 5087 (assembly GCF_003144775.1). Classification (NCBI taxonomy): domain Bacteria; kingdom Pseudomonadati; phylum Pseudomonadota; class Gammaproteobacteria; order Enterobacterales; family Enterobacteriaceae; genus Enterobacter; species Enterobacter sp. CGMCC 5087. The sequence continues at coordinate 10,161 of NZ_QFXN01000029.1, forward strand.
GCTCAATACGCTGGTGATGATCAACAACCGCTTTAACTCCCTGGCGCGCTGGGATAACCCAAACGCCGATCGCTACGCGGTTGAGCTGGAAATCATTTCTGTCGACTTGAACATTGGCGCGGAAAAACCGTTCCCGGCCATTGAGATATTGCAAACCACGATTGTCGACAAAAAAAATAACAAGCGTATCCCTGGCATCGTCGGAAATAACTTCTCTTCTTACGTGCGGGATTACGATTTCAGCGTGCGGCTGCTGGAACACAATAAGAACCAGCAGCACTTCAGCATTCCGGAAAAGTTTGGCGAACTGCACGGCAATATTTTCCGCCACTTTATGAGCTCGCCGGAATACAAAGAGAACTTCAGCAAGGGTCCGGTGATCTGCCTGAGCGTCTCCAGCAAAGACACCTATCGCCGCAACGGTAACCAGCATCCTGTGCTGGGCATTGAATATCAGCCGGATGGCGAGTCGCTGACGGAACAGTACTTCGCGAAGATGGGGCTGAAGGTTCGCTATTTCATGCCGGAAAACAGCGTGGCGCCTTTCGCGTTCTTCTTTACCGGGGATTTGCTGAGTGACTACACCGATCTGGAGCTGATTGCCACCATCAGCACGATGGAGACGTTCCAGAAAATCTATCGCCCGGAAATTTATAACGCAAACTCGGCGGCGGGACTGTGCTACCGACCGGATCTGAACCAGCAGGATCACTCCTTAACCAAAATTGTTTATGACCGGGAAGAGCGTAGCCGACTGGCGATTGAACAGGGTCGCTTTACCGAAGCGTACTTTATTAAGCCTTACCAACACATTCTTGAGCAGTGGTCTGATAACTACACGCTTTAATACATCAAAAAAGGTCTTTTATTATGAAAACATTGCTCCCGACTTCAACGGCTGGCAGCCTGCCTAAGCCGACCTGGCTTGCGCAACCTGAAACGCTCTGGTCCCCCTGGAAATTACAGGATCAGGAACTCCTGGCGGGTAAACAGGACGCGCTGCGCCTGTCCCTGGATGAGCAGATCCGCGCGGGTATCGATATCGTCAGCGACGGGGAACAGACCCGCCAGCACTTCGTCACGACCTTTATTGAACACCTGAGCGGCGTGGATTTTGAAAATCGCCAGACGGTGCGCATTCGTAACCGCTACGACGCCAGCGTGCCGACCGTGGTTTCTGCCGTTGCGCGTCAGAAACCGGTATTCGTGGACGATGCGAAATACCTGCGTCAGCTCACGGACAAGCCGATCAAATGGGCCCTGCCCGGGCCGATGACCATGATCGACACCCTTTACGACGCGCATTATAAAAGCCGCGAAAAGCTGGCCTGGGAATTCGCCAAAATCCTCAATCAGGAAGCGCGTGAGTTAGAGGCCGCGGGCGTGGATATTATCCAGTTTGATGAACCGGCATTTAACGTCTTTTTTGACGAGGTGAACGACTGGGGTATCGCCGCGCTGGAACGCGCCATTGAAGGGCTGAAGTGCGAAACCGCGGTACACATCTGCTACGGCTACGGCATCAAAGCCAATACCGACTGGAAAAAAACGCTCGGCTCAGAGTGGCGCCAGTACGAAGAGGCCTTCCCTAAGCTGCAGACCTCTAATATCGACATTATCTCCCTGGAGTGCCACAACTCCCGCGTGCCGATGGATCTGCTGGAGCTGATCCGCGGTAAAAAGGTGATGGTCGGCGCGATTGATGTGGCAACCAACGCCGTTGAAACGCCGGAGGAAGTCGCCGATACGCTGCGTAAAGCGCTGCAGTTCGTCGATGCCGACAAGCTTTACCCGTCAACCAACTGCGGCATGGCCCCTCTTTCACGCCAGGTGGCTAACGGCAAGCTGAAAGCGCTTAGCGCCGGCGCAGAGATTATCCGCAAGGAGCTCGGCGCGTAATTGCCTTACGTTTGCCAGTAGAGCGGCGTACCGAAAAACGCCACGTAATAATCAATCACCGCCCTGACGTTCAGGGGCGGATGACGTGCGTTAGGATAGATCGCCGCAATATTGAGTTGCTCCGTGTTGATGGCGCACGCCATTTCCGGCATAAGGGCGACCAGCTCCCCCCGCTTCAGCCTGTCGCCAATCAGCCAGTCCGGAAACAGGACGATCCCCATCCCGCCCAGCGCGGCAATGAGCAGCGACTCCGCATTATTGGACGTCATCAGCGGCGCGACGGGATAATGCACCCAATTCTCCCCTTTGCGACGCACGAGCCAGCGGTTAGGCCCGGACGAACCGCGATAGACCAGACATTTGTGCTGGCTCAGTTCGGTCGGATCGGTCGGGACACCGTGTTGACGCAGATACGCGGGCGATGCGGCGAGGTGGTAGCGCTGCTGCCCAAAAACACGGGCGTGGAACGTCGAATCCGTCAGCGTGCCGATGCGGAAAATGAGATCGGCGGCGTCCCGGTGCGGGTCGATAAAGTCATCGGTAAGCGTTAGCTCTATGGTTAACCGTGGATAACGCTCGGCCAGGCCTGCCAGTCCGGGCGCAACGTGTCTCTGTCCAAAAAATACCGGCCCATTTATGCGGACCGTGCCGGAGGGTTCGGTCGAACGTTCGTCCAGCTCCCGACGCGCCTCTTCGAAGTTATCGACCATCGCCCGGGCATAGCGGATAAACAGATGCCCGCTTTCCGTGGGGATCACCGCCCGGGTATTACGATAGAACAGCTGCTGGCCGAGCGCGTCCTCAAGCTGATGAACAATGCGCGACACCTGCGAGGCAGAAATTCCCTCTCGTCGCGCGACGACGGAAAAGTTCTGCGTTTCATAGACGGCAATAAACAGCAGCAGTGAGCGAAGGTTCATGCTTCCGGCATCTGGCATTAATGCATTTCCTGCAATGGTGTTTCCTGCATTATGGCATTTTTCTCACGGGTCTACCGACGTAATCTTCTTCGCCAGAAAACGGAGGAAGCTAATGCAGTTTGTTTTGATTTTACTGGTGATTGCCGGCGGGATGGGCCTCTCCGTCGAGGCGGGGCTGCTGGGGCCATTAGGGGGAGAAGTAGGCGATTTATGGGCGACGTTCAGCATTTTTGGCGTCGGCGCCGCGCTGACGTTTCTGCTGATGCTGTTTTTCAGCCCGCGTAACAGCCCGTCGTTTTTCGCCCAGCCCGGCTGGCAGCTGCTCGGCGGCGTGCTTGGCCCTGTTTACGTGGTCATTCTGACGATCGCCACGCCGACCATCGGCATCGCTCTGACGATGATTGGCATTCTGGCTGGTCAGGTTTTTAAAAGCCTGATCATTGACCACTTTGGCCTGCTGGGTACGCCGCACAGGAAGATAAACGCAAAACGTATCGTGGCGCTGGTTTTTATTATTGCGGCACTGGTTCTGGTCGCACAGGGGTGATGATATGACGCTGATAATGATTCTTCTGGCCGTCTGCGGCGGCGCAACGCTGAGCATTCAGGCCGCGATTAACGGGCAGCTCGGCAGCAGCGTGGGCGTTTTCAAAAGCGCGTTTCTGACATTTTCCGTCGGCGCGCTGGTGACCGCCCTGCTCATTTTCTTCTTTGAGCCTAAGCAGGCGGTCACGCTGCTGGACGTGCCGAAATGGCAGCTCCTCGGGGCGATGTTCGGCGTGCCTTACATTGTGATCATGGTCGTGGCGGTGCAGCGCATCGGCACCGCCGTCGCCACGGTGGCGGTGATATTCGGCCAGCTCGCCATGAGTATGTTGATTGATAACTTTGGCTGGCTGGGCAATGCGGCCATTCCCTTTTCGATGAGCCGTCTGGGGGCAGTTGTTTGCCTGGGGATTGCTCTGACCTTTATATATTCGGGAAGCAAATCCCGCGCCGGAAGCTAAAAAATATTGAGGAACAAAAAGTGTACGGAATGACCACAGCCGCCCTATGTTCCCCTCACCCTAACCCTCTCCCCATAGGGGCGAGGGGATAGTTCACTGCTCGCATCATCACTCTTTACGGGTAAAGAACAGCGTCACCGTGGCGACGGTGACGCCCAGCTTCTTCATCTCGGTTTTATTAAACAGATGCGTCTCATCCTGCAGGTACATCCAGTCGTCGAAGTTCAGTAGCCAGGTGCTGCCGTTGGCCTTCACGTTCATGCTGTAATGCCAGTTAAAGGCGTTGCCTGCGGACTGTCCCGTGGCAACCCCTTCAATATCCCCTGCCGTACCCTCGTAGCGATCGTTCCCCACGCGGCGAATATGCCAGACCCGCTGCTGCTTCTCGCCGTCGTCGTAAACGAAGTGCTCGTTGAGTGTCAGCGTATCGCCGATAACGTCCCCGGCAATCTCAACGTGGAAGCGGCGGATCTGCTTGCCGCTGCGATCCTGCACCATCCCCCACGCTTCGGTTTTGCCCTGGAAGTAGTGGAAGATATCAAGCCGCGGCTCCTGCTGGCGATACTCGGCCACTTCAGTGCTACAGCCCGCCAGCAGCATCGTGAATGCCAGCGCCATCATCAGGATACGTTTCATTTTTGGCCTCCGATTAACTGCTGACGCAGCTCAGGATATTGCGTGCGGGGATCGAGCCAGATGGCCAGAAAACGGGTGCTGAACGCTTCCGACTGACGCGGTCCAAGTGGAATAAACGATGTTTGCGCCGCTGACGCGCGATACCAGAACTGCCCCTGCCCGTCGTCGAGCACAAACGCCAGCTGTGACCCCGGCCGGACGTCCGGCCAAAGGGACCGGAGCATCCGCAGCCAGGCTTCGCTTTGAGGCTCCTGCGCCAGGATCCCCTGCGCCTGCCACTGGTCGCGGGTCGCCTCAACCAGATCATCGCGATCGATGTCCCGCGCATAGGTAATAATCAGCGCCTGATCCTGATTATCCCGACCGTAACGCCCGTCCGGGGTGCGCAGCTGAGAGGTATAGACCGTGAACGGACCCCAGGTGAGCGTGGCGTCACCCACCTTCCGCCAGGCAAGCCAGTCGGCGGCCTGGGCAACCGGAACAACCAGCGTCAGCCAAAGCAGCAAAACCACAGATCTCATTTTTGTCTCCCCATCAGCAGGTGGAAAAACAGCATCAACACCAGCCAGCCCGGCGCCATCCAGCTCACGACGATAAAGGTCGGCTCCAGAAATGTGATGGCTCCCAGCCGCTCGCCAATCAGGTACGCCACCGGCCCGCCCACGGCGGCCAGCAGGGTCAGCAGCCAGCCGGGTAGCGTGGTGGTGCGCGTCAGCTGCGTCCAGACGGTGGCGAACATCAGCCACAGTGCCACCATCCAGAGCGGCATCAGGGAGTCGCTCGTGAAGGCAATCAGCCCCGTCAGCGCCCAGAGCGTATCCAGCAGGCTGCCCGCCGCCGCCAGCCCAATGGCGTAAAAACGGTATACAGGCGGCAACAGCAGGCACGCCAGGATCGCCAGAGCGATCCAGATAATCAGGCCCTGTTCGCGAAAGAGCACCACCAGCGCCCAGTAGAGATCGAACGCGACGGCCAGCAGGAAGACCTGAATATGACGTCTCATACGCGCTCGGCGGTCAGCTGCACCACGCTGATGGTGCGGGCGTTAAACCCGGCTTCGCAGTAGCCAAAATAGTACAGCCACATGCGGCGAAACCGCTCGTCAAAGCCGAGCTTTTCAATCTCCTGCCAGGCGTGCACGAAGCGCTGTCGCCAGTGCGCCAGCGTGCGGGCGTAGTCCGGCCCCATGTCGAAGAGATTACGCACCACGAAATCGGTGTGGCGCGTCATCAGCTCGTTCATCGCGGTGATGCTCGGCAGGAAGCCGCCGGGGAAGATGTAGCGCTGGATAAAATCGACGCTTTTGCTGTAGTCGCGATAGCGCTGGTCCTGAATGGTGATGGCCTGAATCGCCATTCGTCCTCCGGGGCGCAGCCGCGCCTGACAGGTCCGGAAGAACGTGGGCAGATAGCGTTGCCCGACGGCTTCAATCATCTCTATTGAGACCAGCTTGTCGTACTGCCCGGTGAGGTCGCGATAGTCGCAGAGCAGCACCTCAACGCGATCCTGCAGCCCGGCGCGGGCGATCCGCTCGGTCGCCCAGCTATATTGCTCCTGCGACAGCGTGGTGGTGGTCACCCGACAGCCGTAATGACGGGCCGCATATTCCGCCATCGCGCCCCAGCCGGTGCCAATTTCCAGCAGATGATCGCCCGGGCTCAGCGCCAGCTGTTCGCACAGGCGCGCCATTTTGGCCCGCTGAGCCGCCGTGAGATCCTGCTCGTCACCAGTAAACAGCGCGCTGGAATAGAGCAGCTCTTGATCCAGAAAATGGGCATAAAAGGTATTGCCCAGATCGTAATGGGCGGCAATATTTTCGCGCGCCTGCGCGCGGGAGTTACGCCGCGTCCAGTGACGTATCCGCTCCAGCGGCCTGCCGAGCAGACGGAAGCCGTTTTCCAGACGACCAAGCACCTCGCCGTTGAGCGCGAGCAGCTCCAGAAGCGGCGTCAGGTGCGCGGTTTCCCATTCGCCGTCCATCCAGGCCTCTGCCGCAGCAAGGCTCCCGCCCGTTAACACGCGCCAGTAGACGCCGGGAGAAAGAATTTGCACATCCGCATGCAGCGCGGAGGATGACTCACCAAAATGGAAGGTCTGCGCCCCTTCGCGCAGCGTGAGCGAGCCGCCGCGAATGCCGCTTAGCAGACGAAACAGCAGCCAGCGCGCGACGCGGACGTTGCGCGGGATATCGGGTTCTAACGCAAAGACGGGATCGGTCATGAGCGTTCACTCCTGCTGACGGGATGGTTATACAGCGGCACGCGCTTGAGCCACAGGCGCAGCGCCTGCCAGTAAATGGCAAAAACGGTTTTCAGGGTCATAAGCGGGACGCGAACCAAAAGCGAACGCAGCGCCGGGCGCGTCAAAGGCTCCCGGCGCAGGGCCAGCGTGGCGTCAAAGACCTTCGCTTCCTGATGATTTTCAATGTGCATATGCAGCGTGTTGTCCGGGTCGTTAAAGCGCCAGTGGTAGATCATGTCCATCGGGTTAAAGGGGGATACGTGAAACGCTTTTTCCGTCGGCTGCGCATCCAGTCCGTTGACGGCATAGTAATGACGTTCATTCCACGGCGTGTTGCGAACCTCCGCCAGCACCCAGCGCAGCGTCCCCTTCCCGTCGTAGCAGTAGTAAAAGTTGACCGGATTGAAATGAAAGCCGAAATAGCGCAGCTGCGTCAGGAGCATGACCCGCCCGTCCGGACGTTCCCCGGTCAGGCTCTCCAGCCTGGTCAGCACGTTTTCTTTGAGCGGCGTACCGAGCGGGTAGTCCGCATCGTGAAACGAAGCGGCGGCAAAGCGATTGCGCCGCACGCCAACGGACGGCAGCAGCGGCAGTTCATCGAGATCCAGCCAGGCCATAAAGACGCTGTAGCTGAATTCGTGGGTTTTCGGCTGAAGGCGGCGGTGGCGTAACACGCCGTGGTAGAGGCAGCTGTTCATCTCACTTCCCCTCTCCGACCGCTATCGCGTTGACCACGTCCAGCGCGCTGCGCACGCCATCTTCATGAAAGCCGTTGTACCACCAGGCACCGCAGTACCAGCTCCGGTTATGACCGTTGATCTCGCCGCGCCGCGCCTGCGCCCGCCAGCTTTGCGGGTTAAACAGCGGATGTTCATAGACAAAGCGTTGCAGAACGAAGCGCTCATCTACCGGCGCGTCCGGGTTGAGGGTGACGCAGAACAGCGGACTGCCCTCAGGCAGCCCCTGCAGGATGTTCATGTTGTAGGTCACGCAGGCGCTGGCCTGTTCCTCCGCGCTCAGGCGGTAGTTCCAGCTGGCCCACGCGCGCTGCCGCACCGGCAGCCAGCGCGGATCGCTGTGTAAAACGACCTCGTTGCGCTGCCAGCCGATATCGCCCAGCACCTCGCGCTCTGCGGGCGTCGGGTCATCAAGCATCGCCAGGGCGCTGGCGGAGTGGCAGGCAAAAATCACCCGATCGAAGTTATGACTGCCTTTTTCAAGCTGAAGCGTAACCCCGTGCTCGTGGCGGCTCACCCGCTGCACCGGAGAATTGAGGTGCAGATTCAGACGGTCGCCCAGCTTGTCGAGCATGGCGCGGATATACTCCCGCGAGCCGCCCGGCACCACGTACCACTGCGGGCGATGGGTGATATCCAGCAGCCCGTGGTTCTGGAAGAAACGTAAGAAAAGCGGCAGCGGGAAACGCTTCATCTCCTGCAGCGACGAGGACCAGATGGCGGCCCCCATAGGCAGAATGTAGTGGCGCGCAAAAAACGGCGTGAAGCCGTGCTGGTCCAGAAACGTCTGCAGCGTGGCGTTCGGGTCCACTTCCCCGTCCAGCGCCTGTTTTGCCAGGCGGTTAAAGCGTACGATCTCCCCCAGCAGCCGCCAGAATGCCGGATTCACCAGGTTTCGGCGCTGGGCAAACAGCGACGTCAGGGTGTGACCGTTGTACTCCAGCCCCGTCGCCGGGTTGTGCACCGAAAAGCTCATCTGCGTTTTTTGCCCGCTGATGCCCAGCTCGCTGAGGAGGCCCATAAAGCGCGGATAGGTGCGATCGTTGTAGACGATAAACCCGGTGTCGATCGCGTATGTGCCCTGTGGCGTTGAGACGTCAACCGTTGCGGTATGGCCACCGGGCGTGGCGCCCGCTTCAAATAAGGTCACCTGATGGTGCCCGGCCAGGCGCCAGGCGCAGGTCAGCCCGGCGATGCCGCTGCCGATAATCGCAATGTTCATGAACGCACCATCCTGCGCAGCAGCGCGCGCTGAAGAAACGCCGGTAACCCGGAGAGCGCACGCAAAATAAAGCCGAACCCGGCGGGGAACGCGATATGCATTTTCTCTGCCGCCAGTCCGGTACGGATCGCCTTGACCGCCTCGTCAACGCTCACCCTGCCCGGCATGGCAAAATCATTTTTGCGCGTCAGCGGCGTATCAACAAAGCCGGGAGAAACCACCGTGACGGCAATACCTTTGGGCTCCCAGTCCAGACGCAGACTCTCGGCGAACCAGCTCAGGGCCGCTTTGGACGCGCCGTATGCCTCTGCCCGTGGAAAAGGCAGCCAGTGGGCCATGGAGCTCACCAGCACCACGCGGTTGCCAGCCGTCAGCTGGGGCTGCAGCGCGTCAAGACAGTTCACCGGGCCGAGGAAATTTGTCGTCATCACCCGCTCCACCAGCGCCGCATCCACCACGCCCCCATCGAGGTATTCGCAGGTGCCGGCGCAGAGAATAATCAGATCGGCATAGCAGCCGGTCAGCGCCTGGCGGCAGGCGTCCCTGTCGGTCATATCGAACAGGCGAACGGTGAGATTGGGGCAGATCTGGCGCAGCGCGTCGAGGCGCGCCCGATCGCGACCGCAGGCAATCACGTGGTAGCCGTCTGCGGCATAGGATTTCGCCAGCCCGGCGCCAATACCCGAGCTTGCGCCGGTGATCAGTACCGTTTTCATGATTTGACCCTCCGCTTCACGCCGCGTACCGCCCAGCCAAGCAGAGGAAGATGTTCGTAGATCATCTCTCCAGCATCGTAGTAGTCGCGCTGGTGCGTGATGAGATCGTTTTCCATGTCCACCACCGAACATCCCGGCAGTTCGAGCGGCTCTCCCCCGGCAATGCGCGGATGCGACCAGTGCATTACCCAGGTCACAGCAAACCGGTTCCCGCTGCACAGCGGCGTATCGATGGTAAAACGGCAATGCTCGACGTTGGCCAGCAGATGGGTGAAGTAGCGCTGAAGCGCGAAAATCCCGTCATGCTCGCCAAACGGATCGATAAGCGTGGCATTCGAATGGTAAAGCCCCACCAGCGCGGACGGCGGCTGGCTATCCAGTGCGGCGTAGTACTCAACAAACCGACTCACGACAGAGGGCAAAGTGCTCATGGGTCACATCCTGGCTGTAAACAACGTGGCGTAATCGCATAATTAAAACTTACACAATTAACGTTATTTGTCCAAGTTTGTGATGATTTATTTTTTATTTTATAAATAAATCATAAGGTTAAAATAAGACAAAAGAGTGAATTCTGTAGGCCTTGTAAGGCGTAGTCTCCACCCGGCTTTAACTTTCAGGATATCCTTAAGGCAAACTCGCCGGTCTTCTTCCAGGCTTATCCTTTTTATTCATAAGGATGCCCGCATGAAACGTTTCTTTCTCTCCCTTTTCTCCAGCCCGGAATCCTTACTGCAGGTGATGAGCCAGCAGGAAATCATTGAAGCCGTCGAAGATGGCGATCGCATCATTATCGACCAGGACGGGAACGCCTCGGTGAACTACAAAAGCAACGAGGTGCGGCAGGATTTTCTGCGTCACGTCAACATGCTGAAGAGGGCCTGATATGGGAACGGCGATATTTATGGTGCTGATGGTATGCGGGTACTGGTACACCAGCCGCGACCTGTCGACCCGCTTTAAAATCAAGCGCTCCTTTGGCTGGGACGTCTATTTCCTGGTGGCGCTGTACGGCTGTATTTTCGTTCTGCAGGGCGTGATTGCCACCGGTCTGCTCTGGCTGCTCCTGCTCGCCCTTTCTGCGGCCAACAACGCTTTTCACTTTGCCTCGCTGAAATATACCGACTGGCAAATCGACTTTATGAACTGGAGCTTTTTAGGCATTCAGGCACCGGTGGTCGTGATGCTGGCGTTTGCCATCCTGTTTTGCCTCTACCGCTCTAACTGGGCAGGCAGCGCCAGGCTGGACGGCGAAAGCCGGAAAAAGCTCTACAAACGTCTGGCGCAGTCGAGCGGTATTGAACAGCTGCTGTATCAGTGTATGGAGCAAGGGGAACTGGCGCAGGTCACGCTGCGATCGAGGCGAATTTACGTCGGCATGATCCACACCGCGACGCTGGAATATGAAAAAACGGCCAATATCGTGCTGATCCCAATGTTAAGCGGGTACAGAGACGCGAAGACGATGAACTTTCGCATCGAGAATAACTACAGCAGGTGGTATGCGGATCATGATATCACGCTCGACTCCGAACCCCGCAGCGCCATGTCATTCCGGAAGGTGATTTTACTCAATCAGATTGAGAGCCTCTCGCTGTTCGATCCCGCCAGCGCCAGCGCGCTATCGCTGGCGCAGCGGGACGAGAGCTCTCATTCTAAATAGATATCCCCATAATCCTGAGTATGCTCTGGAGGGAAGCGTGCAGGGCAAAAGGCGGATGACACATCATGTATGGTGATATTCACGGCTGCGCATTCTGGTAAAGATCCCAGCGGTTGCCGTAAATATCTTCAAACACCACCACCGTACCGTACTCTTCCTCGCGAGGTTCTTCGCAGAAATGAACGCCTTTATCTTTCATGGCACGGTAATCGCGCCAAAAATCGTCCGTCTGAAGGAAGAGGAAAACTCTGCCGCCGCATTGATTGCCGATAAAGCTTTCCTGCCTCTCGTTAGAGGCGCGAGCCAGCAAAATATTGCAGTCGCTTTCCGGGTTGGGTGAGACGACCACCCAGCGTTTACCCGGTTGCGGCGTATCTTCTACAAGGGTAAAACCCAGCTTATCCGTGTAGTATTCAATGGCACGATCGTAGTCATCAACCACAACAGCCACGCAGCCAAGGCATCGCTTCTGTGTTCTCATTTTTCGTTTCCTTTGCATAAATGGGTTACGGGCAACGCTATCCCATTGCAGCGTGCTGGCCGCCGGGTTTACTGGCTTGCGTAAGCCTCGCGCTTTTCTGCCCATTTCAGCATGGCATCAAGCGCCGGACATAATGCCTGCCCCCAATCGGTGAGGCGATACTCCACTTTCGGTGGCACTTGCGGGTAGACCATCCGCGAAACGATACCATCGGATTCAAGTTGCCTGAGCTGCTGCGCCAGCATCTTCTGGGAAATACCGGGGATCAGTTTTTCGAAATCAGAGTAGCGCTGCACTTTTCCGTCGAAAAGATGAAAAAGAATAATTAATTTCCAGCGGCCTTCCAGCAGCCGTAACACTTGCTCCACGCCGCTCGCGGCAGATTCCGGACTATATAACTTACTCATAATTCAGTAGCTCACTTTTTCGTGCGTACTTGTCAATTTCTCAGTCTATGTTGAATATACCTGTACTGTAAATAACGGGAGTACAAGGTTATGTCATTAGTCATTGATTTTAAAGGCAAACGCGTGCTTGTTACCGCTGGCACGAAAGGGCTCGGAAAAGCGGTCGTCGGGCTTTTAAAACAACTCGGTGCAACGGTATTCACCACGGCGCGCCACGAGCCGGACGTAGATATAGCAGATACTTTCGTCGCCGCGGACCTTACGACGGTCGCTGGATGTGCCGCTGTCGCAGCTGCGGTTCAGGAACAGATGGGAGGCGTCGACGTGATTATCCATGTTGCGGGCGGCTCAACCTCGCCGGGTGGCGGTTTTGCTGCGCTTGGCGAAGAAGAGTGGCAGCAGGAGCTCAATCTTAATTTGTTGCCTGCAGTACGCTTAGATCGCGCCCTGCTTCCCGGAATGCTCGCGCAGGGAAATGGGGTGATTATTCACGTGACGTCTATTCAGCGCGAGCTGCCGTTACCGGAATCAACAACGGGTTATGCGGCGGCTAAAGCAGCCCTCTCAACCTACAGTAAAAGTCTTTCAAAGGAAGTCTCACCGAAGGGCGTTCGGGTGGTGCGCGTTGCGCCCGGCTGGATCGAAACTGAAGCGGCAGTTGCACTGGCGGAGAGGCTGGCAAAGCAGGCAGGAACAGACTACGAAGGCGGTAAGCAGATTATTATGAAGGCGTTAGGTGGAATACCGCTCGGACGCCCTGCCAGACCGATTGAGGTGGCCAACCTCATCGTCTTCCTCGCTTCATCGCATGCTGCGAGTATCACCGGTACTGAATTTGTGATTGATGGCGGCACCATTCCGACAGTGTAACGCGGGTGCTTAATCGGCTCGGTGCGCGAGTTGATTAAGCACCGGGGAATATCACCGATCGGACAGTTTCTCCAGGCCCTTTTTTAACGCATGTTTTACCGCTTCTGAATCCATGCCCATCTGTGCATGAATAATTGCGCCGTCAATGAGCAGCATGATTTCATTGACGACGCGCTCATCTGCACTCTTCGTCAGCAAGGCAATAATTTTCTTTGTTTCTGACTTATGACTGCGGCATATCTCTTTTATCTCGCTTTCAATATCTTCCGATTTCGCCTCTGCGCTGGCGTTAATAAACGCGCAGCCGTGGAACTCAGGTGAAATAAACCATTCGTAAAGCGTTGCAGATATCGCATCAGCAGGTATTTCGCCTTCATCGAGATGTCGACGCAGCGTGGATTCAAACCAGTTAATCCATATTTCATGCCGATAGTGCAAATAGGCGAGAATAAGCAAGCTCTTACTCGGAAAATGGCGATAGAACGTCACCTTGGTCACTTTAGACGCTTTAATCAGCGTATCCACCCCTGTCGCCCTGAAGCCCGTGGAATAAAACAGATCGTGCGCCGTGAGTAATATCTTATCTCTGACGCTGATTTTTGTATCGTTGCCTGCGGGTTCTGTTTTCACTTTTGGCTTGCCTCAAAAAGAATGTTGACAGCGTTATTTTACAGGCATAGATTAGCGCAAGTAGACAGATCTGTCTACATAATATAACGCTGAGGTAATCGCAATGAACACACGTCCTCCTTTACCGCCCTTCACTCGTGAAAGCGCCATCGAAAAAGTCAGACTGGCAGAAGATGGCTGGAACAGCCGCGACCCGGCGAAAGTCGCGCTTGCCTATACGCTGGATACCCAATGGCGTAACCGCGCAGAGTTCGCCACCAACCGTCAAGAAGCCCAGGCGTTTCTGGAGCGGAAATGGAAAAAAGAGCTGGACTATCGTCTGATTAAAGAGCTCTGGGCATTTACGGAGAATCGGATCGCGGTGCGCTATGCCTATGAATGGCATGATGATTCCGGCAACTGGTTCCGCTCTTACGGCAATGAAAACTGGGAGTTTGAGCCGGACGGATTGATGAAGCGCCGCTTTGCCTGCGTAAACGATATGCCGATCAAAGCCTCTGAGCGGCTGTTCCACTGGCCGCTGGGCAGACGCCCGGACGATCACCCTTCGCTGAGCGATCTTGGCTTATAGGATTTTCGCATCACTCCGGGCAGCCCCGGAGTGATGACCTTACAGCGCGCCCAGCTGTTTCATCAGCGTCAGGTTGTCCTCAATATGCCAGTTAGCCACAATCTTACCGTCACCAATCTCATAAATATCCGTGGCGATAAAATCTATTTTCTGCCCCTGTCCTTTCAGCTTGCCAAAGGTTCCGGTGAAGGTGCCGTGAAAATGCAAATGCGAAACCACGCGATCGCCTGAAATAATCATCTGCTCAACGTCACAGCGTAAATCAGGCACGGCTGCACGAAACGCGCGGGAAGCTAAAATAGCGCCTTCCGACCCCTGCTTACGCCCTTCCGGAGGCGTTTTATCAATAAAGCCTGCCGCCAGGGCATTACGCGCCAGGGTTTCATTACCCGTGTTCCAGAATGAAGCATATTCTCTGGCGACGGCTTCATTCGCCTTTAATTGCGCCTGCGGCAGGCTGTTGTCTGCAATAAGCTGTTTTGGCTGCAGCCATTCCCTCTGCGCGGAAATCGCATTGCCCGACAGACCTGCAAAAATAACCATCGCTACAGCCGAATGAAAATACGTCGTATATTTCATGATATCTCTCAATAGAGTATTACATTACCCGCAGTCGATTTCCTGCGGTTCAAATCAGAGAGGGTCAGTTAATTAACGCCCCGCCCTCAATATCAATGACCGACCCCGTGACAAAGGGATTATCAATGGCGAAAAGATACCCTTGAGCGATGTCCTCCGCCCTTCCCCAGGCTTTGGCCGGCAGGGTTTCCGCCGCGCCAGCGAGCATTTTTTCCCGCGCGGCGGCGTCCATGCCCGCATACGCTTCCGTGTCGGTCAGCCCCGGACTTACGACGTTGACGCGCAGCGGTGAAAGCTCTTTCGCCAGCACTTTTGTCGCGGCCTCAATGGCGGCATTCATCGTCGTTTTAACAATGGCGCCCGCCACGGTGCGACGCGCCACGAACCCGCTGGTGAACGTCAGCGTACCGCGGGGGGCGATGTTCCCGCCGAGATAGCGGGCAACATTGAGGCTTCCCCAGAATTTTGTATCAAAGGCCAGCCTTGCCGCGCGGAGATCCAGCCCGGAAAGAAGCCCTCCCGGAGCCTGTGAACCCGCCGTAACGACAATATTATTGACCTCAGCCAGCGTTTCACCGAGTGCGACAAGCTCTGCCTCACGGCTGATATCCAGCACGAAGGTATGAACAGACGCGGCGTGGGCGCTCAGCCGTTGCCGCGCAGCGTCCAGCTTCGCGCCGTCGCGGCCCGCAAGAATAATCTCCTCGCCGCGCCCGGCAAGCAGGCTGCCCACGGCGAAACCGATGCCGGAAGCGCCGCCGATAATTAAGGTTTTACGGGTCATAACGTTTCCTCCTGCTGGGTGTAAATGGGGTAATCGGTATATCCCGTCGCGGTGCCGCCAAACAGCGTAGCGGGGTCGCGGACCTTGGCCAGAGGCAGCTGGTGCGCCAGCCGGTGGGGTAAATCCGGGTTGGCAATAAACGGCCGTCCGAAGGCAATCAAATCGGCATAGCCGGAAGCAAGGATCTTTTCCGCTTTTTCAAGGGCATAGTTCCCCGCGACGATAAGGGTTCCGCTAAAGGTCTCGCGAAGCGATTGCCGGAACTGCTCAGGTACCTGCGGCGCATCGTCCCAGTCGGCTTCCGCCAGGTGGATGAACGCAATCCCTTTTTGTTCACACCAGGCCGCGAGAGCGAGTATGGCTTCAGTCACCTGCGGATCGTTCATCCCGCGCTGGGTAATAAACGGGGAAAGGCGAATGCCCGTACGCTCGCGGCCAATGGCCTCGGCAATGGCGCTTAGCACCTCCTGAGCAAAGCGGATCCGGTTCGCCAGCGTGCCGCCGTACTCGTCCGTGCGTTTGTTGGAGGTTTGACGCAGAAACTGGTCGATCAGATAGCCGTTTCCGCCGTGAACCTCCACGCCGTCGAACCCGGCCTGAACGGCATTCAGTGCCGCCTGACGATAGTCCGCGATGATGCTGTGAATGTCCTTGCGCGAGAGGGTTCTCGGCTGCGGGCAGTCAACCATTTGGCCTTCGCCCTTTTCGTTCACCACCCACACCTGCGCGTCCGGCGCCAGTGCTGACGGGGCGACGGGCTGACCATCCTGATGAAAACTGGCGTGCGACATTCGCCCGACGTGCCAGAGCTGCGAAAAAATCACCCCGCCCGCCTGATGCACGGCGCCAGTGGTGAGCTGCCATCCTGAAACCTGCTCAGGCGAATGGATGCCGGGCGTCCATGAGTATCCCTGGCCCTGAGGCGAAATCTGGGTGGCTTCCGTGATAATTAATCCGGCGCTGGCCCGCTGCCGGTAATACTCCGCCATCAGCGCCGAGGGAATATTTCCCGGCTGTAGGGAGCGCGCGCGGGTCATCGGCGCCATGACGATACGGTTTTTCAGGTCCTGCTGACCCAGCCTGTAGCGTTCAAAAAGTGAGATACGTTGCATGTTTTCATCCCTTATGGTTTGGATGAAATCACTTTACAGGCGGCATCTGGTTTTGATAATTACGCTAAAAGCAGATGCACTTTTCGGAAAATATGAATAATGGGTAAACTCGAAGACATGGCGTTACTGGTGGAAGTTGCCGAGGCTGGCGGTCTTTCTGCCGCCGGGCGACGCCTGTCGCTTTCTCCCGCCACCATGACGGCCAGGCTGAAGGCGATTGAGGAGCGTTACCAGACGCGCCTGTTTCACCGCTCAACGCGATCGATCGCGCTGACCCGCGCCGGGGAAGAGTTTTACCATGCCGCGCTGCGCGTGCTGGAAGAAGTGCATCACGCCGAGTCGTTACTGGCGCAAAAGGAAGGCGTGCTCAGCGGCAACATTCGCCTTTCTGCGCCCTCGGACTTTGGCAGACAGTATCTTAGCCCCGCCGTCGTGGAATTCTCACGACGCCATCCCGACGTTAAATTTTTCATCTCGTTAAGAGAACACATTGAGGACCTGGTCGCTAACCGGCTGGATATGAGCGTGCGTTTTGGCAACCTGCCGGACAGCAGCCTTGTCGTCAGAAACATCCGCCCGAACCATCGGGTGCTGGTCGCCTCCGGGGAGTATCTTAACGAACGCGGCATCCCCGCCACGTTTGCCGATTTAGCTCAGCACCGATGCCTGGCGCTTGAGTCTCAGGGCGTGGTGATGAACGAATGGCGCTTTGAAAAAGATGGCGAGGAAAGCGTCGTTCGCGTAGAGCCAGCCATGGTGTGCGACGACGGGGCTTTACTTCGCCAGTGGGCACTCAGCGGAGCTGGCATCGCGGGGAAATCGTGGTGGGACGTCAAAGACGATGTTGAAACCGGAAGGCTCACGGTACTGTTTGCCGACAGCTTCACCGGCTTTAGCCGATACGATCGCAAAGATGTCGGCCTGCAGCTTGTTTACCCCCAGCGCAAACTGCAGCCGCTTCAGGTCACGGCTTTTAGCCAGTTTTTTCTCGACTGGCTAAAAAAGCAGTAAAATTAAATCGCGTCAGGCATCTGCGGTTAATTTCTCGCCAAAATAAGAGATGGCGCGCATTTCGCTGACAACCTCAGGACTACTCTGTGTGCGGTTTTCAGGAGAAAAAAAATATGAAAAAGCTTCTGATCTGTTGTTTGTTTGGTAATACCGCAAACTCTCTCGCCAAAAAGATGCAGTCTCTGGCAGAACGCGAAGGCTATCCGCTGATGATTAGCGCTGTTGGGCTGGATAACTTCGCCAGCGTCGCTCCCGCTTTCGATGGTTTCCTCATCGCGCCGCACATTCAGTACAAACTCGATGAGATAAAAGAAACGGTGGGCAATACGCGTTCACTCGCCATTATTGAGAGCGTGCCCTATGCCTCTCTCGACGCGAGGAAAGTATTGAATTTCGTGAAGGAACAGATGCCTGAACTGGCTGCCTGACAGATAAGGCCGCATCGGTTTTGCGGCCTCCTCTCACCCGGCGATCAAAACGTGTCGACGCAAGGCTGGCCGACCTTATTTAGGGCGTTTTTCAACCTGGCTCTGAGTTCAATTAACGCCGCTTCTTTCTCTTCAAGCTGCTGCAGCTTGCGGCGCAGAGAAGCCTGTTTTTGCTCAGCGGTAAATTTGTCGTCAACCCAGACAGCTAAAACCTCTGCAATTTCGGCTAAGGTAAAGCCCAGCATTTTGGCATGCTTGATCATGTTTAAACGCTGTAAATCGACGGCGGAATAAAGTTTGTAGTTATTGCTGCGATTGGGCTGCGGGATATTCTCTAATAGCCCCTGTCGCTCATAGTAACGCACCGTCTCTTTCGACAATCCCGTTTTCGCACACAGTTCACCAATTCGCATCGCGTCGCCCTCACCCTGGAAAAATCACGCTTGACCGTGTACCTAAGTGCACGGTTTATCCTGTGCGGCATACATTAGGGAAACGGGATTAAAGATATGAATTCTTTTGATTATACAGGAAAAACAGCGCTGATTACCGGAGCATCTTCGGGCATAGGCCGTGATTTTGCCAGGCAGCTCGCCGCCCGAGGCGTGGCCTTGATCCTCGTCGCCCGCAGCGAGCCAAAGCTGCAGGCGCTTGCCGCAGAGTTGGTCAGAAAGCACGGCGTCTCCATCACGATTATCGTGCAGGATTTAGTGAAGCCGGAAGCCATTCCCCACATTGTGGAACGGCTTGAAACCTTAAGACGCGTCCCCGACATTCTGATTAATTGCGCCGGGTTCGCCACCTACGGGCCATTCGAAAAGCTGTCAATCGACAGGCAGCGTGATGAGATTAACGTAAACTGCATGGCCCCCGTGGAGCTGACTCACGCCCTGCTGCCGGGAATGCTGCAGCAGGGCTCCGGGGTGATTATTAACGTTGCCTCAACGGCCGCGATGCAACCGGATCCCTATATGGCGATTTATGGCGCAACCAAAGCCTTTCTGCTCTCGTTTTCGAACGCGCTGTGGGGAGAATATCGCTCCAGGGGCATCCGCGTCCTGGCGCTTTGCCCCGGCGCAACGGATACGGCCTTTTTTGATGTGGTGAATGCTGAGGAAGCCTCGGTAGGTAAACGAATGCCCGCTCACAAGGTGGTCATCCTGGCGTTGAAGGCCATGGAGAGTAACCGTAGCTACCTGATTACCGGATGCGGTAACGGGCTTCTGGGGCAGCAACACCGGTTCGTGACGCGCAGGCGTCTGGTGCTTATCGTTGAAAAAATATTGCGCCCGCGCTCGGCTTACGCAAAAACGGCTCTGTTCAGCGCAAGGGAGTTGCGCTGAAATCCTCGCTTATCGCAGACAGATAGATGCCATAGTGCACGAAAAACAGTGATACACTTACCCCACCTGGTTGATCGTCCCGTCTGAACGTTTCATGATGAATGACGGTAACCAAATCTCAAAATGGTCACTCGTTGTTAATCGTAGCCCGTCACGCTAAGCTTAAATAATGACTAAAAATATGAATCCCCCATCATCACGTGGCCCCCTTGACCACGCTGTCAGAGAGCAAATCGTCGAAGCGGCTTTTGAGCACTTCGGCCACTACGGCTATGAAAAAACCACCGTCGCCGAACTGGCTAAATCCATCGGTTTTTCAAAGTCCTACATTTATAAGTTTTTCGATTCCAAACAGGCTATCGGCGAGGTGATCTGCGCTAACCGCCTGGAGCTGATCATGGCGGCGGTGCTTTCCGCCATTGAGGATGCGCCGTCAGCAAGCGAAAAACTCCGCCGCCTTTTCAAAGCGCTCACCGAGGCGGGAAGCGAGCTGTTTTTCCACGACCGTAAGCTTTACGACATCGCCGCCGTCGCGGCGCGCGAGCAGTGGCCGTCGACTGAACGGTATGCAGAAAGCCTGATGAAGCTGATTGAGAGCATCATTATCGAAGGCAGGCAGGCCGGCGAGTTTGAAAGAAAAACGCCGCTGGATGAAGTCACCTGTGCCGTCTACATGGTGATGTGTCCTTACATTAACCCCGTTCAGCTACAGTACAACCTCGAAATGGCCCCCACAGCGGCGGTGCTTCTCTCTTCACTGATTTTAAGAAGCCTGGCCCCCTAATTTGTGACCATTGACAATTTTGGTCACTAGTCAGAGAATGCGGATACCGTCCTGTTACGTCAAAAAGGTTTCCCATGCTCAGGCTCACTTCAGCCCGCGTTGCCGTTTGTCTCCTGCCGTTTGCCCTGGTGGCGTGCGGCGATATTTCCGCGAGTGACGATCCGCGCACCAAGCCACCGCTCGTCAGATCCGCCTCCGTCGAGCTAGCGAACAATAGCGCCCGCGCCTTCACGGGCGTGGTGGTCGCAAGAACGCAAAGCGATTTAGGTTTCAGAGTTCAGGGAAAAATCCTTGAGCGGCTGGTCGATACGGGGCAGACCGTCAAACAGGGCCAGCCCCTGCTGCGCCTGGATCCGGTTGACCTGAAATTACAGGCTCAAGCGCAGCAGCGCGCGGTGGATGCGGCTCAGGCGCGCGCGCGCAAAGCCACCAGCGATGAGGCGCGCTATCGTGGACTTGTGGCGTCCGGCGCGGTGTCTGCCTCGGAGTATGACCAGATCAAAGCGGCGGCCGATACGGCCAGGGCCGATCTCAGCGCCGCCCGGGCGCAGGCCAGCGTGGCGCAAAACGCCACGGGCTATGCCGTACTGCTGGCGGATTCAGACGGCGTGGTCATGGAGACGCTCGCCGAGCCGGGTCAGGTCGTCAGCGCCGGACAGGTGGCGATCAGGCTCGCCAGAGCGGGACAGCGTGAAGCGCTCGTCCAGCTTCCGGAAACGCTGCGTCCTGCCGTCGGCAGCGAAGCGCAGGCCACGCTGTATGGCAATGAAAAACATCCTGTCACCGCAACGCTGCGCCTGCTGTCTGACTCGGCCGATGCCGCGACCCGCACGTATGAAGCCCGCTACGTGCTGGATGGCCTGCTGGCGAACGCGCCGCTGGGGGCGACCGTCACGCTGAACATTCAGGACAATAAAGCGGAAGGTCAGGTCATGCAGGTCCCGCTGGCTTCACTCTATGATGCAGGAAAAGGTCCCGGCGTCTGGCGCATTTCCGCCCAGCCGGCAAAGGTCGCATGGACGCCCGTCAGGGTGCTGAGCGTGGGTGAAGATGCGGCGCAGGTCACGGGCGGCGTGAAGCCCGGTGAGAAGATTGTTGCGTTAGGTGCCCATCTTCTGCACGAAGGTGAGGTCGTCAGGCTTGCCGAGCAACGCAACGCCGCCCTGGCGGAGAATACGCCATGAGCGGAAGCCGCTTCAACCTGTCGGCGCTGGCCGTCCGCGAACGTTCCATTACGCTGTTTCTGATCGTTCTGGTTACGATTGCCGGAATTTACGCCTTCTTTGGGCTCGGACGCGCGGAAGATCCGCCCTTCACGGTAAAGCAAATGACGGTGATAACCGTCTGGCCGGGCGCCACCGCGCAGGAAATTCAGGATCAGGTCGCCGAGCCGCTGGAAAAGCGCCTGCAGGAACTCAAATGGTATGACCGTACCGAAACCTATACCCGTCCCGGCATGGCGTTTATCACGTTGTCATTGCAGGACAAGACCCCGCCTGCCGAAGTGCAGGAGGAGTTCTATCAGGCGCGGAAGAAGCTTGGAGATGAATCGCAGCGACTTCCGGCGGGCGTCATCGGCCCGGTGATCAATGACGAATTCTCGGATGTCACCTTTGCCCTCTTTGCGCTGAAAGCGAAAGGCGAACCGCAGCGGCAGCTGGTACGCGATGCCGAAGGCCTGCGCCAGCAGCTTCTGCACGTTCCCGGCGTGAAGAAAGTGAACATTATCGGCGAACAGGCCGAGCGGATTTACATCTCCTTCTCCCACGACCGTCTGGCGACGATAGGGCTCTCACCCCAGGATATTTTCAACGCCCTCAACAGCCAGAACGCGTTAGCCGCGGCGGGCTCCATTGAGACCCGAGGCGCGCAGATTTTTATCCGCCTGGACGGCGCGTTCGATGAACTGCAGAAAATCCGCGATACGCCTTTTGTGGCTCAGGGCAAAACGCTCAAGCTGTCCGATGTGGCAACGGTTGAGCGAGGCTACGAAGATCCCCCGACGATGCTGATACGTAATCAGCATGAGCCCGCCCTTCTGCTGGGCATCGTGATGCGTGAAGGCTGGAACGGTCTGGCGCTGGGGAAAGCGCTGGATGCGGAAACGGCGAAAATAAATGACAGCCTGCCGCTGGGCATGTCCCTGACCAAGGTCACCGACCAGTCCGTGAATATTCGCTCGTCGGTCGATGAGTTCATGATCAAATTCTTCGTCGCCCTGCTTGTGGTCATGGTGGTGTGTTTTATCAGCATGGGCTGGCGCGTGGGTGTTGTCGTTGCGGCGGCGGTCCCGCTGACGCTGGCGGTCGTTTTCGTGGTGATGAAAGCCGCGGGGATAAACTTTGACCGCGTAACGCTGGGCTCGTTGATCCTCGCCCTCGGCCTGCTGGTTGATGATGCCATTATCGCCATCGAAATGATGGTGGTGAAAATGGAGGAAGGTTACGACAGAATCAAAGCCTCGGCCTTCGCCTGGAGCCATACCGCTGCGCCCATGCTGGCCGGTACCCTGGTGACGGCCATTGGCTTTATGCCAAATGGCTTTGCCCAGTCGACCGCAGGGGAATACACCAGCAATATGTTCTGGATTGTCGGCCTCGCCCTGATTGCATCGTGGTTTGTCGCGGTGGTGTTCACGCCCTATCTTGGGGTGAAGATCCTGCCGGCGATCCCTAAAGTAGAAGGGGGTCATGCCGCCATCTATAACACGCCTCGCTATAACCGTTTTCGCCAGCTGCTTGCCCGCGTTATCGCCAGAAAATGGCGGGTGGCCGGGTCGGTGGTCGCCATTTTCATCCTGGCCGTGCTCGGGATGGGGCTGGTTAAAAAACAATTCTTCCCGACCTCCGATCGCCCGGAAGTACTGGTTGAGGTGCAGATGCCATACGGTACCTCGATTGAGCAAACCAGCGCCGCAACCGCAAAAATAGAAGCGTGGCTGGGCCAGCAGCCCGAAGCCAAAATTGTCACGGCCTATATTGGTCAGGGCTCGCCCCGTTTTTATCTGGCGATGGCGCCTGAACTGCCCGACCCGTCTTTTGCGAAAATCGTGATCCTGACGGACAGCGAGACATCGCGCGAGGCGCTCAAGCTCCGGCTGAGAGAAGCTGTCGCCAACGGCCTTGCCCCCGAAGCCCGCGTACGGGTAACGCAGCTGGTGTTTGGCCCGTACTCGCCCTTCCCGGTTGCCTGGCGCGTGTCGGGGCCGGATGTCGAACAGGTGCATGACATCGCTGACAGGGTGAAAGCCGTGCTCCAGGCGAGCCCGATGATGAGAACCGTCAACACCGACTGGGGCTCACGCGTTCCCGTCCTGCATTTCACCCTCGATCAAAACCGCCTGCAGGCGACCGGCTTGACCTCCAGTGCCGTTGCCGATCAGCTTCAGTTTTTGCTCTCAGGCGTGCCCGTCACCTCCGTGCGGGAGGATATTCGCTCGGTAGAGGTTATTGGACGCGCGGCGGGAGACATCCGTCTCGATCCGGCAAAAATCGAGGGTTTCACCCTTGTCGGCAATGCGGGACAGCGCGTTCCGCTGTCGCAAATCGGCAAGATTGAGATCGGTATGGAAGATCCGATCCTGCGCCGCCGCGATCGCACCCCGACGATTACCGTGCGGGGCGACATCGCTAACAATCTTCAGCCACCGGATGTGTCGGTCGCCGTCATGAAGCAGCTCCAGCCGATTGTTGATGCGCTGCCGGCCGGATACCGAATAGACATGGCGGGTTCGATTGAGGAATCGGGCAAAGCCACGCAGGCAATGATTCCGCTGTTCCCGATCATGATTGCCCTGACGCTGCTGATCATCATTTTGCAGGTGCGCTCAATCTCGGCGATGGTGATGGTGTTCTTAACCGCGCCGCTGGGGCTGATTGGCGTAGTGCCCGTGCTGTTGATTTTCAATCAGCCGTTTGGCATCAACGCGCTGGTCGGCTTGATCGCCCTTTCCGGCATTCTTATGCGCAATACGCTGATTCTGATCGGTCAAATCGATCATAACCAGAAGGACGGTCTCGAGCCGTTCCAGGCGGTGGTTGAAGCGACGGTCCAGCGCGCACGCCCGGTCCTTCTGACCGCCATAGCCGCCGTGCTGGCGTTCATTCCCCTGACGCATTCGGTGTTCTGGGGCACGCTGGCTTACACGCTGATAGGCGGCACGCTGGGCGGGACGATCGTCACCCTCGTCTTCCTGCCCGCGATGTATGCGATCTGGTTCCGGATCCGCCCAGCGGAACAACGAGTGCAGCACCCTGCAGAAAACGTGTAAACTACCATGAGTAGATAACACTTCTGAGGAAAGCATGGTTGTTAAGCGCTTAAGAAAAGAGGACCGCCGCGTGCAGCTGCTGGAGGTTGCGCGCGGAATCGTACGTCAGCAAGGCACGGAGGCGCTGACCCTTGGCTACCTGGCCGAACGCGCCAACGTGACCAAGCCTATCCCCTACGATCACTTTGGCGATCGTGAAGGGCTGCTGATGGCGCTGTACCAGGATTATAGCGACCGGCAGCTGGCGAAATTCCGCGACACGCTGGCGGTCGACAGCAAAACGCTGGAGAAGACGATCCGCTTTTTCAGCGCCGCCTATATCGACTGCGCCATTAGCGCCGGGCCTGAGACCGGGCCGATTGCTGCCGCGCTGTCCGGATCCCACGCGTTGCAGACGTTTCGTGAGGCATGCGTGGCCGAATGTGCCGACTGCCTGCGTACCGCGCTTTCCCCTTTTGTTACTCTGAAAGGCGTTCAGGGAGAAGCGGTACTGACGGCCATTATTGGCGCCGCGGACGCGCTCAGCACCGCCGCTGGCAACGGCGTGCTCGCCCGGAACGTGGCGGAAGATACGCTCAGCGGCGCCATGACCGGCGTGCTGGAGACCTACGTGAATAGCACAAAATGATCGCTGGGGGCGGATTGACACCTAAGTTACCAATAGTAATATAGGCGTCAATTCTCACCCATTCGAGGTCGCTATGTCTGCTACAAATGCCATAAATAACGCACTGATCGTGACGGCTCATCCTGTCGACAATTCGTTATCCCATTCGCTGGCAGCCCGTATTGCCGGAAAATTACGCGAGCAAGGTACGCAGGTTGAAATTGCCGATCTGCATGCTGAAGGGTTTAATCCGGCGATGACCCGCGCCGATCTCGATTTGTATCACGGCGATCCGAGCGCCCTTCCTGAAGATATTCTGCGCGAGCAGCAGCGCGTCGAGCGAGCGGATATGCTGGTGTTTGTTTTCCCCGTGTACTGGTGGTCGGTCCCCGCGCTGTTGAAAGGCTGGTTCGATCGCGTATTAACCCTGAACTGGGCGTATAAGGTGGCCGACGATGGCCGGATTGTGGGCAGCTTACGCGATGTTCCCGTCCGCCTGATTGCCACCGGCGGCAGCGATCTCACCGGATTCGACAAACACGGCTATTCGACGGCGATTCAGACGCAGATAATCGAAGGCGTGTTTGGCTTCTGCGGGCTGAAGAACGTTAAGCTCGATATCCTTTACCAGGCAGACGCGGCGACGCCTGAGCAGGTAGAGGATTTTCTGCAGGGGCTTGAGAGCCTTAAATAATCCCGGCTATTCAGTCAGCAAAGGCGTGCACAGCAGGTTACGAGCCTTTGCTGACAGCTTCCTGCCGCTTGATCGTACCCCTACTCAAGTTGGTGTCTTGAAGCAATGAGTTAAGCAACGCTATAACTAACGTGATAATTCCGCATATAGCGGAATGAATAAACAAAGGTCATTCCATGTATCAGTCAGTTCAGCCAACAACCACCCTCACCACCACCGGCACCTTCGGCGGCGTAGGCGTATCTGTAGCGAACTACTGACAAACAGAACCTCAATCCCCGCCAGCCTGGACGGGGAAATACCTCTCCGTTCACCACCCTCTGAATGGAGAAAGAAAATGATTTCTGACAATGCTCTGTTAATTATCGACATGCAGCAGGGCCTCTTCCGGGGCCCGGTCTCACCCTGTTCCGCCGATGCCGTTCTGGCAAATATCCGTTTGTTAATAGCCAACGCGCGCCACGCTCGGGTACCCGTCTTTTTTGCCCGCCATGTTGGATCAGACGACTCCCCCTTCTCAGAGAAGGGGCCGTTAACGCAGCTGATACCCGAGCTGGACGTGAAGGAGCAGGATGTTGTTTTCACCAAGCGCCATCCCAGCTGTTTTCGGGATACCGAATTGCTGCGTGAACTTAATCAGAGAGGCATCAAACAGCTGGTCATTGCCGGGATGAAAACAGAATTTTGTGTCGACACCACCTGCCGGGCCGCGCCGGAGGTGGGCTTCAGGACGATATTGATTTCAGATGCGCATACCACAATGGATAACGCACATTTATCCGCCACTGACATCATTGCGCATCACAACAGCACGCTGGCCGGCCCGTTCGTGATGCTGTCGACTGCCAGCGGCTGGCATTTTAATACGGTCAGTTGAGTTAGCGGGATCGTCTCTTTCTATCCCGGCGCGCCTTTCCGCGCGTCGGGAAAAGTAGAGAAAATTACAGGGTAAAACCTCCGTCACCCACCTGCGCCTGAGCGTACCATTTCATCAGCTCCGCACTACCGGGCGCGTTCTCAGCCGGTGACCACGGGGCGGTATCATGCTCCGGAACAGGCTGATAGCCGCCGTGTTTCACCTCAAAAATGACGCCGCCTTTATCCAGCGACAGCACGGCATGCCAGGTACCGGCATCCATCTCCAGCACTTTGCAGTCTTCACCTAACACCACGCGCTGGGTCACGTTACCGCTGTCATCAAAATTCAACACCAGAAAGCGACCGCTCAGAGCCGTCAGCAGTTCAAACGTGTGCGGGTGGCGATGAGGGCGAACATAGGTACCAGGCTCCATCGCGATAGCCAGGCGCTGTACCGGGTCGCTCAGCTCAGGATGTAAATTGCGGTGCGCGCGTAAGCGAGGAGAATTGGCAGCCTGCTCGCTTTGTTGCTGCAGGTCACTGAACGTAATTTGTTTCATATACACCTTAGTGAATGGAGTCAGCGGGCGGCAACCCGATTGCCGCACGACGTTATACCATTCTGGACGGTCGATGAGCGATGGCGTTTGTGAAACAAAACGCTGCAACGTGAGGATGCGCGTGATCGCACTCCAAAGCGCAACGTTGAGTAAAACTCACATTGATTCCCACTATTTATCGTTTTTCAAAAGCGACGGCGCTGAAATACCATCCACTCACCCCTGGGATAGAAAAATAAATAATACTAAGCCTGTATGGAGCACCTATGACACTCGATGTTTTATTCCTTGTAATGAATATCATCTCGCCTCATAAATTTAGCGTCCAGGCAAATGTGCATGAGTTGATAACGTTACTTTCAGCAGAAAAGGAAAGCTCAGAGGCGCTTTCGCCTTTCATCCATCGACTGCATCTTTTGGCTTTCGCCCAAAGCAATCCGGGTAACGCCGAAGAGCTGCTCTCAGCACACTTGCCAAAAGAAGATGGGATCCTTCCGCTGCTAGACTTTGCGGACTGGCCAAAGGTGCGTTACGCCGCGTCAGGCGAAACTCAGACGCGTGAATCTGAGGAGTATTTCCGTGACATGACGTCGGCTGCCAATCTGTTACGCACGGCGCTGATCGCTGCTGAACGCGCAAAGGGGACGCCTGCGCTTTATATTCTGGATAAATTGCTCAACCTGAACAGCGCATTGCCAGAGCGATATAAACAGATGGCGAATATTCCCTACGCATAAATACGCTCAATCTGCGGAATATCCCTCAATAAATATTCCGCCATTTATTAAACCCGCTTTTCGCTATAATCAAGACAGACGATATCCAACGAAGGCAGCACCGGCGCATTAAGGTTAAGCCACGCCAGCAACCTTTCAATACTCTGTCTTCTGAGCGAGTTTTTCGGCCAGACGAGGTAATAGCCATCGCCGGTTGCGATAGCTTCCCTGAAGGGCAGCGCGAGCAGACCGCTTTTCAGGGCGTCGAGCGTGAGGCGGAGATCGGCCATCGCCACGCCGTGACCGTGCATGGCGGCCAGGCTTCCCTGCTCCAGGGTGTCGAATACTATCCCTCGACTTACGTCGAGTCCGGGGAATGACCCCGTTCTTTTCAGCCAGCGCTTCCAGTCCCGTCTGTCCTGGGAGGGATGAATAAGCTCGCACTGCGCAAGCTGATGCCGGGCAGATTCAAGCAACGACGGGGTACAAACCGGAATGAGCCATTCACTGAAGAGCAGCCTGCTTTCCGTTGACTCGCCGAAATAGCCATTACCGAGCAGGATCGCACAATCATAGGGCTCACGGCTGAAGTCAACGGTGTCGAAGTCCATCCAGACGCTGGCAATTTCAATTTTTGGCTTTGCGTGGTTCTCACGAAAGGATTTAAGCACATTCAGAAGCCACCGCATCGTCAGGGTGCTGGGAGCTTTGAGGCGCAGAAGGTGGTTTTCACTTCTGAATGCGCGACATGCCCACTCAATATTGGAGAAACTTTCGCTGAGCTGTCCGGCCAGAATACGTCCGGCATCACTGACCTCCACTCGCGGCCCCTGGCGTTTAAAGAGCTCACAGTCGAACCACTGTTCAAGCGTCCGGACATGCCTGCTGACCGCGCCCGGCGTGATATTCAGTGCTTCAGCCGCTTTGCTGAAGGAGTTCAGCCGCGCGGCAACTTCAAAAGCGCGCAGCGCATACAGTGGCGGTAAAGACATACGTTCCCTTTCTGTGAGGTTTAGCTATGCAGTGTTTGTATTATCGGCACTCGGTGACCTGTCGCTCAGGTCCTCAGACGGAAACTTCATCAGCAGCTCCCTGAGGAGGGACTCAAGCTGCGTGCGCTGCGCGTCAGATAAGTTGCTCAGCAGCGCATTTTGCGTTTGTGTATGGACGATCAGCGCCTGTTCGATGCGCTCCTGCCCGTGCGGCGTCAGCCTTACGAGGGTGCTGCGCTTGTCATCCGGATCGGCAATTCGCCTGATAAGCCCAAGCTGTTCGAGATGGCTGAGCCGGTTCGTCATCGCCCCTGAAGTGATCAGCAGCGATTTATACAGCTGCGTGGGGGAAAGGCAGTACGGCTCACCGGCGCGGCGGAGCGTGGCGAGCACGTCAAACTCGCCCTCGCGAAAACCAAACTGCGCCATGGCCTGCGCCCGTTCTTTTCCCAGATGCTTCATCAGCCGGAGCATTCGGCCAAAAATTTTCATCGACGAGGCGTCCAGCTCCGGCATGGCGCGGCTCCACTGGCCGACAACGAAGTCTACGTGGTCTTGCATTTTCACCCCTGATGGCGTGCGAATTTATCCTGTTGTGCGGTACATCTTACGCAAAAACATATTTTATCTTAACGTTAAGATAAATGCTCGTAGCAATTTGCCCGGGCCATTCACAACCGAAAAGGATTCCACGTTGAAACGCACGTCGCCTTTACTCTTCGCCGTTATCGCTTTTATCGTCGGGCTGAACCTGCGCCCCATTCTGGCTTCTGTCGGACCGTTGTTTTCCGTGCTGCAGCGCGAAGCGGGGCTGACCGCCACGCAATTCAGCCTGCTGACTACCCTACCGGTCGCGATGATGGGGCTGGCCGCCCTGTGTGGGCCCTGGCTTTTAGCCAGAGTCGGCGCCGTACGGGGAATTATGCTCGGGCTCTTTATCCTGCTTGCGGCCTGTTTGCTGCGCGGTTTTAGCGCCTCACCGGAGAGTCTTATGGGCACCGCGTTACTGGGCGGGGCCAGCATAGGCACGATCCAGGCGTTAATGCCTGCCCTGATAAAAAAGGAATATACGCAAACGGCCAGCACGGTAATGTCGCTTTTCAGCACGGGCATTATGGCCGGAGCGGCAGTCTCCGCCGCCAGCGCCGAACCGTTGTTTTCATGGCTCACGCTGAAGCCCGCGCTGGCAATGGCCGGGCTGTTAGCGCTGCTTGCGCTGATACTGTGGTTAACCCTGGTTAAGCATCCTCAAGGGGAAAAAACAGCCCACGAAACCGTCACGCTCTCGTCCTCCCGGACAGTACTACTGGCGATCTTTTTCGGCGTGGGAACGGGAGCCTACACGCTGGTACTGGCCTGGCTGCCCCCGCTTTACATTCAGGCGGGATGGTCCGCACGCAACAGCGGCTACATGCTGGCCTGGCTGACGTTAACCGAGGTTGTCGCCGGGTTTGCCGTCTCCGCGCTGATCGGTAAGTTTCCCGACCGCCGCGTGCCGCTGATCGCCGTATTGCTTTTGCTGCTGGCAGGATTACTGTGTCTGGTCTTTGCGCCGGGTACGACGCCGGTGTTATCCACGCTGCTGCTTGGCACCGGGATCGGCGCCCTCTTCCCGCTGTCGCTCATCGTTACGTTCGATCATGCGCGAACGCCCGCGCAGGCCGGGAAGTTACTGTCTAAAGTTCAGGGCGGCGGATACATGATTGCCGCGCTTATGCCGTTAATTGCAGGGATCGTTCGCGACAGTTCGGTCTCGCTGACCAGCGCATGGCTGATCATGAGTGCGGGAGTCGTGCTGCTGCTCGTCATCGCGCTGAATTTTAAACCCGTTGCGGACGCGCAGGCACGGTGAATGCGATACCAGATTTGAGAGTCGTATTTCCGCCGATCGTAAGATAAATTCAGGGTGAATTTCACCTCATTCAGGAGTGGATATGCCGCAGACGTTACCGGGAATTGATGTCTTGTTCGTCGCCGGGTTCGGGCCCATTTCGCGGGATACGGAGTCCAGCACCGCGTTTTATGTCCAGACACTCGGCCTTCCGCTGAAGCCGATGGAGGGAAATACCGATTATCTGCTCACTGAAGAGGGCCAGCTGGAAGGCGTGAAGCATTTCGCCGTCTGGCCGCTCGCACAGGCGGCTGCGTCCTGTTTTGGAGAAGAACAGTGGCCAGTTGAGCACCCGATACCGCAGGGATGGGTCGAGTACGAGGTTCAGGATCTGGACTGGGCTACCCGCGTTCTGAGTGAAAAAGGCTATCGGCTGCTGGTGGCTAACCGCACGGAACCGTGGGGGCAAACCGTCACTCGCCTGCTCAGCCCGGAAGGCTTGCTTACCGGGCTGACGATTACGCCGTGGCTGCGGGGGTAAATGGGTTTTACTTTTGGCGGGAAGTGGACTTGTGTAGGCGCGCGCCGAAAGCGGGAGGGCCACTAAATAAATAATCCCAACCACATCGCCAGCAAAATGGGCTTGGCTAACCATTTTCTGTTATCAACAACATAAGTAACAAAGAGCCAAATACAAATAGTAAGACGAAATCATGAAAAAAGCGTCACTTGATACTTGACAAATATTTTATTCATTATCCATGTAAAATATCATTTTTTTATGAAAATATTCAACGCCATAAAAGGACATTTATGGCGTCAAAATTTCGTCACCAAAAAATTAAAAAATGCTAAATGCTGTGACTTGTCGCGACAACAGCCAAACGATCAAAGATTATTTTCTGATATAAGCCTTCTGAAAACGCAATTGAATTTGAACCAGAAGGTTCGCCATGAACATCTTCTACGAAAAGTTTGCACTGAACGCTCTGCCCCCAATATGTATTGATAAGCTTCCTGTCTTCTTCTGGTAATTGTGATATATCAGTTGAGGAAAAAGTGCTAACAACCGTTGAGTTAGGAGATATCTCCGACTTAACTTCAAAATCATTAAGCGTTAATTTTAGATCAATGTAATTTTCTTTCCCGATATAAACTCGAAATAAAGCCGGTCGTTTAATGGATGTGTTAAGTCTACCTGAGTTAATTAATGTCGCAGATATTTCAAAAAATGATCTATTCTCAATAAGCTCCGTTTTAATTTGATGAACTTTCCTTTCAATTGCAGGGATAGATGATTGCAATTCCTCATGTTTTTCTTTTAATTCACTGAGACTTTCTTCGAAATGTTTTTTAAATTCTTCTAGAGTGGATTCAACATTTTCAGGATTGTACTCTATTTCAGGATGAAGCGGGCGATTGAGTTTGCCACATTCATATTTTGTAAAATTATCTTTTGTGAAAGAGTTTATTTTTTCCAAATTAGCTTTGCGCTCAGCGATTTTTTCAGGCGCATCTTTCAACTCTTGTTTCGCTTTGTTTAATAGATCTTCCAATTCATCTAAAGAAATAGCTCTATCTGGAGGAGTTCTTTTTGGAAGGCCATCAACTATGAAAAAAGGTGTGCGTGCTTCTCGTCCTTTTATTTTTCTAAGAAAGACTAATTCAGAATGTTCATCAAGTGATATTTTTGCCTTCTCAGAAACTTTTCGACTAATACCATTCACTTCTAATGATAATCGGGATTTTTGGATAACATAAGTTTGCCATAACGGTATAAATATTGCTACCAAAGCACCAGCGAAAGCAGAAATAACATTTGAATAGTCGCCAATTTTTGTTAAAGCCATGTACAAAACCATGCCAATAACCAACCCTAAAATTAAAGCAACAGCCAAAATCAAACTACTCTTTTTTTCTGAACTTACTTTATTCATCAACTTAATTTCCTTTAAAGTTTTTTCATGAATTAAAATGTGCAGATACAAAACATCGGTTTAAATAATTTTTTAAGCATACTACTTTATACTCTTTGCGCGTATCCTAAAAGGAATTAATCACAAACCCGTTACTGACGTTCTTCTTATGTCCCAGCAGTGATGTCTGAGAACAGACATACGCTGCGTATCAGCTTGTTCAAAATGGGTAACTCCTTCAATTGCAAGAAGCCAAGATTCGCTTTGGTTGATCCAACAGCATGAACAAGCACCGTCTGAATCACGAAATACTAGTTAGGTTATATCCGGTTATTCGGAATGGCCACTAAGGTGACACAAAGACCAGACAAGTGCGGAAATCTGGCCCTATCATTCTTTGGATAGTAAATATACCAAAAGTTATCTTTTAGTAAATGGTTCCAATCACCGCAACACCTACCTCCCCAAAGCTTCGACAATCGCCCTCTGCATTTTCTCTGGCGTTGTCATCGGAGCAAAACGCTTGAGTGGTTTACCGTCGCGGCCGATCAGAAACTTAGTAAAGTTCCACTTGATCCGCTCACCCAGCACGCCGGGCAATTCGTTTTTCAGATAACGATACAGCGGGTGCGCTGCGCTGCCGTTAACCTCAACCTTCTCAAACATCGGGAAGCTCACGCCGTAGTTGATGTAACAGGTTTTCGAGATTTCGTCGGCGCCGCCGGGTTCCTGTTTGCCGAACTGGTTGCAGGGGAAGCCCAGCACCACTAATCCTCGATCGGCGTATTGCTTGTATAGCGCTTCAAGACCCGCATATTGCGGCGTGAAGCCACACTGGCTGGCAGTATTGACGACCAAAACCACCTTTCCCGTATAGTCGGCCATTGAGATAAGGCGGCCATCCAGGCTGGTGGCGGTAAGTTGATAAAAGCGAGTCATACTGAAATCCTCAAAGCAGGCCGAAAGTCGCGGTGACCATCAACAGGGCCGCCGCCGTTTAGAAAGTTTACATTCAGGCAGGCTAAGTGTGATACATTCCTGGCGCGCTAATGACCACCACACTCGCTATCAGGTATGCAGAACATAACAAAAAAAATTCGCTGGCTTCTGCTTACTCTCCCACTCCTCAGCGGTTGTGGCACGCTCTCACAGATGTCCTCCCCGGAAGGTACTCAGGAACTTCTCACCCATGATTCACTGGATGGCGACGTTGACAGCGTGGTGCGTCACTATATGGCGCAAAAATCCGTTCCCGGGATGACGGTCGCGGTGATCCATAATCACGGATCGCCGCAGTTTTACACCTGGGGCGTAACCGATGCGGTCAATCGTTATCCGGTCAGGCCCGACACCCTGTTTGCGCTCGGCTCGCTCAGCAAAGGGATCACGGCGGAAGTGGTGGCTTGTCTGGTGAATGAAGGGCAACTGAACTGGAACGATAACCTGGCGACATTGCTTCCGCCGGGGACGCCGCTTAGCGCGGATGCACAAAAAATTACCCTGCTTGAACTGGTTACCCACACTTCCGGCCTGCCGCGTCAGAATATGGATGTTCCGATGCTTGGGAAATTCATCGGCTATTTAAGCACGGGCGAAAATTTCTATAGCGAGCTGGACAGCGATAACGTGCTGCGCTACCTCGCCGACTGGCGGGCGCCAAAGGATAAAGTGCCGCAATATTCCAATACCGGCTACGCGCTGATCGGCTATATCCTGAAGCACAAAACCGGCGAAGATATCCAGAGTTTAGCCTCGCGCTATATTTTCCGTCCGCTGCAAATGGCTAACAGCAGCTTTATTCCCCAGCAGCTAAAAGGATACCCGGAGCGTGCGCTCGGCCACGCGGGCGATCAGCCGAAATTTATCCCGCGCGGGCAGCTCACCCCGGACTGGCATTTTTCCAACAACATGGTGGCGGCAGCGAGCTTGTACAGCAACGCCGAAGATCTGGCGACCTATGCCCGCTATCACGTATCGACGACCCACAGTCCCCTGCTGGACAGAGTCTTTGCCGAAGTGAGAAATACCGATATTCAACGTCCCGATGGGGTACAGGGTATTGCCTGGACCACCGACTTTATCGGTCTGGAAAAAATCACCTATCAGGTCGGCTATATCGGCGGTTACTCCAGCTTTATCGGCTATGACAAAGAAAAAGGCAATGCGGTGGTGGTGCTGCAAAATACCTTTAACTGGAGTAATTACATTGGCATCGCGCTATTAATGGATATGGCTAAAAAAGACAGCCAGAGCCCTGGCAGCCGCTTTGCGATTAATGGGATTCCAAAACGCGTTTATCAGCAATAGTAGTGAACGCCCGCCGTCAGATTTAGGTCTGATGCGCAAGATCTTCGCGAGTCGGCCCCTGAAAGTAGATAGTACTAATATGGCAACTTCGAGGCTGAGACAGTACAAAGCGAATCGTTTCCCAGATTGACCATCCATTCACCAGACGCTCCCCCATCCTTGATTGATTATCGATATGCGCATTTAAACCGGTCAGTTCAAAATCAGGCGGATATAATCCGGTTACCCGAATGTTTTCTTTAGATAAGTGTTCTGACAGTTTCGTTGTAAAGCCGCTGAGCCCGTGTTTGCTGACAAAAAAAGCGGGATGGGCAATCGAATCTGTAAAGTTCGGAATAGCGCACGCAGAGATAACTGCAATGATGTCTGCACTGTCTGAGCGTCTTAAACCCGGAAGCATTGCCTGGGTTAGCAGGATTGAACCTGTCAGGCCTGAACTGACGGTACTGACGATTTCTGTGCTCGAATGTTCGTCTATTGTCCCTGACAACCACTGAGCAGCATTCAGAATTAAAATATCGATTGGCCTGTCTGAACGTAAGACCTGTGAAGAGAACTGAGAAACGGATTCCGGCAGGGCTAAATCACAGAGATACCCTTTCGCCTCACCACCTTCAGCCGCGATGAGGCTGCAGGTTTTTTGAATATCCACCGCCCGACGGGCGCTAAAATCCACTTCAACGCCCTCTCGGGCAAGCCAGACGCACAGCGCCTGACCAAATCCCCCGCCGCCACCCGTGATAACAGCTCTTTTACCCCTCAGCATAACTCTGCGTCCTCTGTCGTGATGAGTCTGTATCGAGGATTAATAGCATGATGAGGCGGGTAACATCTTCCCGTTAGTGCCGTGGCGCGAACTTCCCGTCCTACACCGCCGGCTTCGGCCTTAAATTCTCATCAAACGTCAGCCGTTTTCGGTCAGGCTCAGCCTCGCGCAGCGGCTCCACCTGGTGCATAGTGAGCTTGCAGCGCTCCACCAGCACCTGATACTCCCGCGTGCCCTGCAGCTTCCACGCCAGCTCCTGCTCGCTGAGTTCGCGAATCGCTTTGGCCGGGCTGCCGATAATCAAATAGTTGGCGGGCATCTCCGCTTTCGCCTTAACGAACGCCGCCGCGCCGACGATGCTGTTTTCACCGATGACCGCGCCGTCCATCACCACCGCGTTCATGCCCACCAGCGCATTGCGGCGGATCACGCAGCCGTGGAGAATGGCGCTGTGGCCGATATGCCCGTCCTCTTCCACCACCGTGTCCTGCTCCGGGAAGCCGTGCATCACGCAGTTATCCTGAATGTTGGCGCCGTCTTTCACCACGATACGGCCAAAATCACCGCGCAGGCTGGCGTTGGGACCGACGTAAACGCCTTTACCCAGAATCACGTCCCCGATCAGCACCGCCGTCGGGTGAACATAGCTCTCGTCCGGCACGACCGGCGTCAGACCGTCAATTTGATAAACTGGCATCTTCGCTCCTTATGCGCTTGTAAGACCACCAAAGCGTTGATAGTAAAGCGTGCCGGGCACGGGCAGTTCGCCCACGGAGGTTTCGCCCTTCTCGCTGACAAACGCCAGCGCCCCCGGCGCGACACGCTGATAGATATTAATGCAGAGCTGTCGGGCGCTTTGTCCCGCCCAGTGCGCGGGCAGCAACTCTTCCGGCAGCAGCGGGTCTTTCAGCACCACGCGACGATAAAAGTGAATCAGCAGCAGCTGGATCTGGAAACAGCGTTCCGGCGTCAGCTCCTCGGGCGCGGCCTCTTTCAGCAGCGGCAGCAGCGGCCGGAACGAGTTGATAAACGACTCGTACATCGCGTTTTGCTCGGTTAACTGCCAGCACTCTTCTACCCGCGAACGCAGCGCGGCGCGGGAGAGCGCCAGCGGCGAGTGGGCTTCAAAGAAGATCACGTTTTCCGCCACGCCGGCATCGTGAAGCAGGGACTGCACGTCCGCCAGATGCTGCGACGGCGAGGCCATCAGGCTCGGCGCCAGCGTGCCAAACCCCTGCCAGATCAGCTGTTTTTTGACGTCGGCAAGGGTGGTTTTATCGAGACCTTCGGAGAGCAGCAGCAGCCATTTGCCGTCCCAGGCGGGCAGTTCCGCGCGGTAAATCTTATTCTCCGCGCGACGCGTCAGGCGAAGCCCTTTATCGCTCAGGCGGTAAAAGCTGCGACGCCCGATGCGGGAAACGTCCAGCCAGCCCTCTTTGTTGAGGCGAAACAGCGCGGTGCGCACGAAGCGCTCGCCAAACCCCATGCCTTCCAGCAGGGCGGCCAGGCTACCGAGCCAAATCTCACCGCCGCGATGGGAAAGCGCGTCACCGTATAACGAGGAGATGAGAGAGGTCCCGCTGACGGGTACGGAGCTGACCGCGTGCTGGATAAAGGCGTCGAGTTTATTCATGTGATTCATTCTGTTGTTATTTTTATCCTGGATGAATCATAGCACAGGATTCTGGGATAGCCCCTCACCCTAACCCTCTCCCAAAGGGAGAGGGAATTTTTTACACCCTCTCCCTTTGGGAGAGGGCTGGGGTGAGGGAAACTCAACCGTTAGCTGCGACTTTACGCAAATCAAACACCCGGCAGGCTTTGCCCTCCGAGCGCGGGATGCTGCCGCAGTTAACAATCATTACGTCGGTGGAAATTCCCACCATTGACTTAATGCGGTGGCGCAGCTGGTGGCACACCTGACAACGCTGCTCGTGCGTCAGCGTCAGACTGCTCTCTTTTAGCTCCACCTTCACTGAAAGTGAATCAAGATGCCCGCGACGGTTCACCTCCAGCTGGTAGTGCGGCGAAAGATGTTCGAACTTCACGATCTCCTCTTCCAGCTGCGACGGGAAGACGTTGACGCCGCGGATGATCAGCATATCGTCGCTGCGGCCGCTGATCCGGTCCATACGGCGCATGCTGCGCGCGGTGGCCGGGAGCAGACGCGTCAGGTCGCGGGTGCGGTAGCGGATCACCGGCAGCGCCTCTTTGGTCAGCGTGGTGAACAGCAGCTCGCCCTGCTGGCCGTCATCCAGCGGCGTGCCGTCGTTCGGGTTGACGATCTCAGGGTAGAAATGATCTTCCCAGATGGTCGGGCCGTCGACGGTTTCGATACACTCCATCGCCACGCCCGGCCCCATCACTTCGGAGAGGCCATAGATGTCCAGCGCCGTAATGCCTAAGCGTTTTTCAATTTCCCGGCGCATGGCCTGCGTCCACGGCTCGGCGCCGAAGACGCCCACGCGCAGGGAACATCCGCTGGCATCGCCGCCCATCTGGCGCTCCAGCTCTTCAATCAGGTTGAGGCAGTAGGATGGCGTCACCATGATCATGTCCGGCTGGAAATCGCGGATCAGCTGCGCCTGTTTCTCCGTCTGGCCGCCGGACATCGGGATCACCGTCGCGCCTAAACGCTCGGCCCCGTAGTGCGCCCCCAGCCCGCCGGTAAACAGGCCGTAGCCATACGCCACGTGAATTTTGTCCTTCGCACTGCCGCCCGCGGCGCGCAGGGAGCGGGCCACCAGATTGGCCCAGTTGTCGATGTCGCCCTGCGTATAGCCGACAACGGTCGGTTTGCCGGTGGTGCCGGATGACGCGTGAATGCGCACCACCTGCTCCATCGGCACGGCAAAGGTATCGAACGGATAGTTATCCCGCAGGTCCTGCTTGGTGGTGCACGGGAATTTGCGGATATCCGCCAGCTCTTTGAAATCGTCAGGGTGAACGCCTGCGGCGTCAAACTTGCGTTTGTACATCGGCACGTTGTTATAGGCATGATGCAGCGTCCATTTCAGACGCTCGGTCTGCAGCGCCTGTAACTCGTCAAGGGAGGCCGTTTCAATCGGATCAAGCTTTGTTGTATTTGTCATTGTAGGGTACTCACATTGTTTTTATGCTCAAACACGCTCAAGGATCATGGCAATGCCCTGACCCACACCGATGCACATCGTACACAGCGCGTAGCGCCC
>NZ_QFXN01000003.1:0-223 GCF_003144775.1 Enterobacter sp. CGMCC 5087
TCACTGGATGGGGCCGGGGCGCGGCTGGGTTGATCCGGTTGCCGAGAAGAAGGGCGTTATCCTCGGCCTCGATGCCGGGATTTCCACCATGGAGCAGGAGGTGGCTGAAAGCATGGGGGCGGACTGGGAGGAGATTGTGGACCAGCGTAGCTTTGAAATTAATTACTTTAAGGAAAAGGGGATGCCGCCGCCGAGCTGGGCGCAGGCAAACGTTATGGCCCCT
>NZ_QFXN01000030.1:0-83478 GCF_003144775.1 Enterobacter sp. CGMCC 5087
CAGTTCGTTGCTCGCGGCCAGCGCCAGCCTGGCGCCGCTCATGCCCAGCGGGTGGCCCAGCGCAATCGCGCCACCGTTCGGGTTAACGTGCGCGGCATCATCCGGCAGGCCCAGCTGACGCAGCACGCCCAGCGCCTGCGCGGCGAAAGCTTCGTTAAGCTCGATCACGTCCATATCGTTAATGCTGAGTCCGGCGCGCTCCAGCACCTTGCGAGTGGCGGGGACCGGACCGAGCCCCATCAGACGAGGCTCCACGCCCGCCGTCGCCATCGCCACGATCCGCGTGCGCGGGACCAATCCCTGCGCCAGCGCCATCTTCTCGCTGGCGACGATCAGCGCCGCAGCGCCGTCGTTGACGCCGGAGGCATTCCCCGCCGTGATCGCCCCGTTCTTACGAAACGGCGTTTTGAGCCCGGCGAGCTGTTCGAGCGTGGTGTCCGCGCGCGGATGTTCATCCACGCAGAACTCCGTGACCGCCCCTTTTTTGCCAGGCACCGGTACTGGCACAATCTCCTGCGCCAGAATGCCGTTCTGCTGCGCCTGCGCGGTACGCTGCTGGCTGCGCAGCGCGAACGCGTCCTGATCGGCACGGCTGATATTTAACAATTCAGCTACATTCTCTGCCGTTTCCGGCATACTGTCAGTTCCGAATTGCTGATGCATGAGCGGATTCACAAATCGCCAGCCGATGGTGGTATCAAAGATTTCCGCTTGACGCTGAAACGCGGCGGTGGCTTTGCCCATCACAAACGGCGCGCGCGACATCGACTCCACGCCGCCCGCGATCAGCAGCTCGCCATCGCCTGCCTTAATGGCGCGCGCCGCAAAACCAATCGCGTCAAGACCCGATCCGCACAGGCGGTTAATGGTGGTTCCGGACACCGTCTGCGGCAGCCCGGCCAGCAGGGACGACATGCGCGCTACGTTGCGGTTATCTTCCCCCGCCTGGTTGGCGCAGCCGAAAATCACGTCGTCGATCCGCTCGAGGTCGAGTTGGGGGTAGCGGGCCAGCAGCGCGCGCAGCGGCACGGCACCGAGATCGTCGGTTCGGACTGCGGCAAGCGCGCCGCCGTAGCGCCCCACCGGGGTTCGAACGCCATCACAAATAAATGCATCACGCATCTGCCTCTCCTGTCACGCTGCCGCCGATGCGGTGAGATTTCCCGCGAAAAAGGGCGACGGTTTTCTGTTGTTGGTTCTGGATTTCAATGTCGTACACGCCGGTCAGCTTGCCCTGGTGCATCACCCGCGCGGTGGCAGTGAGCGTGTCCCCGGCAAAGCCCGGACGCAGAAAATCAATCGAGCAGCCTGAGGCTACCGCCGCCAGCCCCTGGCTGTTGCAGGCGTAGGCAAAGGCGGTGTCTGCCAGCGAAAAAAGCTGTCCGCCGTGGCAGGTTTGGTGGCCGTTAAGCATCTGCGGGGTGATGGTCATGGTCACCACCGCGAAGCCTTCATCCATGTCGACAATGTCCATCCCCATCGCTTGCGCGCAGGCGTCCCGTTCGTACATCGCGCGGGCGTTATGCCAGGCGTTATGACTCATAGCTACTCTCCAGAAGCGCGCGCTGGCGCAGCAGTGAACAGGGGCGATAGCGCTCCTCGCCGTAATGACGCTGCAGGTTCTCCAGCAGCGTCAGCAGGCGCTGCCAGCCCAGCCGCTCGCCCCAGGCGATCGGCCCGCTCGGGTAGTTCACGCCCAGGCGCATGGCGGTATCGATGTCCTTTTCGCTGGCGACCCCTTTTTGCAGGGCATCCAGCGCTTCGTTGGCAATCATCGCCAGCGTGCGCCAGACCAGCAGGCCGGGATAATCGGCAATTTGCACCACCCGGTTACCCTGCTGCTGCAGGTAGCGGATGGCCTTTTGCGTCGCGGTGTGCGGGTTGCTGGCGGCCGACGCAATCACCGCCACGTCGTGCTCAATGCGGTCCACCACCACCACCGGGCCGTTGAGCCGCAGCGCCAGCGCCTGAGCGGTTTCGCCCTGCGTTTCGATCAGGTACACATCATCAATTTCAGTGACACCGTCACCTCTTCTTTCCACACGCATCGGGCTGTAGCTGTCGTTCACGGCCGGCACCCACTGCACGGCGGGTTTGTCACCCTGCCAGTCGTAGACGCCCTTCCCGCTCTTTTTGCCCAGCCTTCCCGCCAGCACCAGCTCCTGCTGCACCAGCGAAGGCAGAAAACGACGCTCCTGCCAGAAGGCGTTAAATACCGAGCAGGTCACCGCGAAATTCACGTCCTGACCAATCATGTCGGTCAGCTCCAGCGGCCCCATCGGGAAACCGCCGCCGTCGCGCAGGGCGGCATCAATCACCTCCGGCGGGGCGACCTGCTCTTCCAGCGCGCGCCAGGCCTCGGAATAAAACGGACGGGCGACGCGGTTGACGATGAACCCCGGCGTTGACTGGCAGCGAACGGGCTGTTTACCCCAGTTCAGCGCCAGCTCGCACAGCGCGTCGGCTACTTCCGGAGAGGTCGCCAGCCCGCTGACCACCTCCACCAGCTTCATCACCGGCGCCGGGTTAAAGAAGTGCAGCCCTGCGACGCGCTCCGGGTGGTGGACGTCCGCCGCAATCGCCGTGACGGAGATGGAAGAGGTATTGCTGGTCAGCACCGTCTGCGGCGGGCAGATCTCAGCCAGCTGAGCAAACAGCGCCTTTTTCACCTCCAGACGCTCGGAGGCCGCTTCTATGACCAGATCGGCCGCGGCGAGCGCCTCGATATCCGTGACCGGAAGCAGCCGGGCGAGGATCTGGCTCCCGGCATCGGCGGAGAGTTTTCCGCGCGTCACCCGGGAGGCCAGACGCTGGCGGATCCCGTCGATGGCCCGCGATATCGCGTCGCTGGAGATGTCGTAGATCAGCACCTGATGCCCATGGCTGGCGGCGACTTCGGCAATCCCTGCGCCCATCGTGCCGCTGCCAATCACGGCGACAGTCCGTATGTTCAGCATCTTATTTCCCCGTAAAGTTCGGCGCGCGCTTCGCCAGGAAGGCGCTGACGCCCTCGCGGTAGTCGTCGCTGCGCCCGGCCAGGCGCTGATAGTCGCGCTCCAGATCGAGCTGGGTGTCCAGGGTGTTGGTTTCCGCGGCGTTTATCGCCTGCTTGATCAGCCCCAGCCCGAAGGTCGGTTGAGACGCAAAGTGCAGCGCCATCTGCTGCGCGGTAGTGGAGAGCTGTTCGTCATCCACCACCTGCCAGATCATCCCCCAGGCCTGCGCCTGTTCGGCGCTGAGCTTGTCGCCGAGCAGCGCCAGCCCCATGGCGCGGGCGCGTCCGGCCACGCGCGGCAGCAGCCAGGTGCCGCCGCAGTC
This sequence comes from Enterobacter sp. CGMCC 5087, assembly GCF_003144775.1. Taxonomy (NCBI): domain Bacteria; kingdom Pseudomonadati; phylum Pseudomonadota; class Gammaproteobacteria; order Enterobacterales; family Enterobacteriaceae; genus Enterobacter; species Enterobacter sp. CGMCC 5087. The sequence goes on from NZ_QFXN01000030.1 coordinate 3,319, forward strand.
CGGCACAAGGCCGAGCTTGCTGAAGGCCATCACGAAGCTGGCGGAACGGGCGGCAATGACCATGTCACACCCCAGCGCCAGCGTGGCCCCCGCGCCGGCCGCCACGCCGTTAACGGCACAAATGACCGGTTTCGGCAGCTTTGCCAGGCGGCGCACCAGCGGGTTATAGAAGGTTTCAACGGACATCCCCAGATCCGGCGCCGGGCCGTTGGGGTCGACGTTGCGGTCGTTCAGATCCTGACCGGCGCAAAAGCCGCGTCCCGCCCCGGTGATCAGCAGGCAGCGAACGGTGTCATCACGCTCGGCCTGTTTCAGGCACTCGGCAAGCTGCTGGTGCATCACGTCGTTAAAGCTGTTCAGACGCTCCGGACGGTTCAGCGTAATGGTCATTACGCCCTGCTCAACATGACTGAGAATACATTCCACAATTAGCGTCCTTTAAAGTCGGGGGTGCGTTTTTGTAAGAAGGCGTCGATGCCTTCCCGGCGGTCTTCGGTGGCAGAAAGCAGCGTAAACAGCTGGCGCTCCTGGGCCAGACCGGCCTGGAGCGGCACCTCCTGAGACTGGCGCAGCGCCTGTTTCGCCGCCTGCAGCGCCAGCGGAGAGTGGCGCGCCATCAGCGCCGCCTGCTTCAGGGCATACTCCAGCGTCAGCGCTGGTGGGAAGACGTCGCTCACCAGCCCGGCGCTCAGCGCCTGCTGCGCGGAGATACTCTCGCCGGTCAGCACCATTTTGCTGGCAAGGGATTTACCGACGCTGCGAATCAGACGCTGGGTGCCGCCCGCGCCGGGCATAATGCCCAGCGTAATTTCCGGCAGGCCAAAGCGGGCGTTATCGCCAGCAACGATCGCGTCGCACAGCAGCGCCAGCTCGCAGCCTGCGCCCAGCGCGAAGCCGTTCACGGCGGCAATCAGCGGTTTAGGAAAAGCGTTAATCCGCGCCCACAGCTGCGGGCGAATATCGTTCAGCGTGGCGGGCAGGTCTTTCTCCGCCATTTCGTTGAGATCGGCCCCGGCGGCAAAGCAGCGCTCGCTGCCGTAAATCACGCAGACGGAAATCTCGATGTCAGAAGCCGCGGCCTCCAGCTGTTCCGCAAGCTGCGTCAACAGCGCATTGTTGAGGGCGTTGCGCGCCGCCGGACGGTTTAGCGTCAGCTGCAGCACGCGGCCATGACGGGTAACAGTCAGTTCGCTCATGCCATCCCCTTCGCGTCGAAGTCGACAATCACGTCGGCGGTTAACGGCAGCGACTGGCAGCTCAGCACGTATCCGGCGGCCAGCTCGTCCGGCTCCAGGCTGTAGTTGGTCGCCATATCCACCTTCCCGCGCAGCACTTTGCATTTACAGGTGGCGCACACGCCGCCCTTGCAGGCATACGGAAGATCCGCCCCCTGACGCAGGGCGGCATCCAGGATGCTTTCGTCGTCCGCCGTCAGGGTGATTTCGCGATCGCGCCCGTCCTGGCGCACGGTCACTTTTTGTCCTTCCGCCTGGACGTGCACCGCGCGTTTAGCGGTGGTCCCCGGGGTGTTAAAGCGCTCAAGGTGAATGGATTTGTCCGGCATCCCCAGCGCCTTCAGCGTCGCTTCGGCGTCGTCCATCATCGCCGACGGGCCGCAGATAAACGCCTCGTCGTACTGGCGGAAGTTAATCAGGGTTTTCGCCAGCGCCTGCAGCTTTTCCCCGTCGATGCGGCCAAAGAGCAGATCGCTGTCCAGCCGCTCCTGGCTGAAGATAGAGACCAGCTGCAGCCGCTGCGTGTACTTGTCCTTCAGGTCCGCCAGCGCCTGGCGGAACATCATGCTCTGGCTGCTGCGGTTGCCGTAGATCAGGGTGAAATGGCTGTTCGGCTCGGTCGCCAGCGTCGCGGAGATAATCGCCAGCATCGGGGTGATCCCGGAGCCTGCCGCAATTGCCAGATAGTGGCCTTCGCGTTCGGCCCGCGGCTGGTAGCCAAACTGTCCCTGAGGAACCATTACCTCCAGCGCCATGCCCGCTTTGATCTCATCCCGGGCATAGCGGGAAAAGCGCCCGCCTTCAATCGCCTTGACCGCCACGCTGATTTCGCCCGGGGCGGTACTCCGGCAGATGGAGTAGCAGCGGCGCAGCTCGTCCCCGTCAAGCTTCGTTTTTAAGGTCAGGTGCTGGCCGGGACGGAAGCGGTAGGCCTCCTGCAGCGCCTGCGGCACTGCGAAGGTGATAGTCACCGCGTCGCGGGTTTCGGGTTCCACTTTTGCCACTGTTAATGAATGAAACGTTGTCATGGCAGCCTCAAATACATTTGAAATAGTCGAAGGGCTCGCGGCAGGTGTTGCAGCGGTAGAGCGCTTTGCAGGCCGTCGAACCAAATTCACTGATAAGCGAGGTGTCGGTGCTGGCGCAGCGCGGACAGCTCACCTCTGCCGGAACGTGTGCGTGGCAGCTATGCCCCACGGGCGGGCTGATGCCGTACGCCCGCAGGCGCTCGCGCGCGTCGGCGGTCATCCAGTCGGTGGTCCAGGCGGGTTCAAGCTGGAGCACAATGTGTACCGGAGTAAAGCCGTTCGCGGTCATCGCGTCGCGGATCGCCCCCAGCAGATGTTCCGTCGCCGGACAGCCCGAGTAGGTCGGCGTAAAGCCAATGACCCAGCCTTCCCCCTGCGCCTTCACGCTGCGCACCATGCCTAAATCGGTGATGGTTAATACCGGCACTTCCGGGTCCGGGATCTGGCTGAGCAGCGACCAGATCTGCGGGATTTGCGCGGGCGCGATGTCGACGAGGCGTTGCATAGCGTTCTCCTTTACCACTGCTGACCGGGATACGCGCGCTGGAGATACTGCATTTCCGCCAGCATCGGGCCCAGATGTTCGGTATGCAGCCCCCTCTTGCCCCCGGTGCGGTACGCCACCTCTGCGGGAACCTGCAGGCAGGCCTCATTGAGACCGGCAAAGACTTCGCTTTCCCACGGCTGACGCAGGAGGCGCGGGTCAACCGCCACGCCGGACTCAATCAGCTCCCGCTCGACGTCATCGGCTTCAAACAGCTCGGCCGTAAAACGCCACAGGTTGTCGATGGCCTGCTGCATTTTTTGCGCGGACGTTTCGGTCCCGTCGCCCAGACGCACCAGCCAGCCGCGGCTGAAGCGCAGGTGGTAGCGCGCCTCTTTAACCGCTTTGGCGGCAATGGCGGCAAGCTGGCCGTCGCGGCTTTGGGTCAGGCGTTCATACAGCGCCACGTTCCAGGCATCCATCAGGTACTGGCGGGCAATGGTGTCGGCGAAGCTGCCGTTCGGCTGCTCCACCAGCAGGACGTTGCGGAACTGGCGCTCGTCGCGGCCAAACGCCAGCGTGTCTTCATCGCCCTGGCCTTCCTGCTCCGCGGCATAGGTCAGGAAATTGCGCGCCTGTCCCAGCAGGTCGAGGCCGATATTGGCGAGCGCGAGATCGATCTCCAGCTCCGGCGCGTGGCCGCACCAGGCGCCGAGACGCTGGGAAAGCACCAGACCGTTGTCGCCCAGACGCAGGGCATAGGCAGTCACTGAATTCATTCTTTGCCTCACATATGCTCGATGCCGTCGGGGATGGTGTAGAACGTCGGGTGGCGGTAAACCTTGCTTTCCGCCGGGTCGAAGAACTCACCGCTCTCTTCCGGCTGGGAGGCGACAATCTCGCTCGCCTTAACCACCCAGATAGAACACCCTTCGCTGCGGCGGGTGTAGGCGTCGCGCGCATTTTCCAGCGCCATGCGATCGTCGGCGGCATGCAGACTGCCCACGTGACGGTGGGATAATCCTTGTTTGCTGCGTACGAATACTTCGTACAGCGGCCAGTAGACGTTGCTCATCGTGATTCCTCTTAAGCCACTTTGCGGGCGTGTTGTTTTTCCGCGTGCGCCAGTGCGGCTTCGCGCACCCACGCCCCCTCTTCCCAGGCTTTACGTTTCGCGGCCAGGCGCTCGTGGTTGCAGATGCCGCGCCCGTTAATGACCTCGTCAAACTCCTGCCAGTCAATCTCGCCGAAGCGATAATGACCGCTCTCTTCATCAAATCGCAGGTCGGGATCCGGCACCGTCATGCCCAGCATCTCCACCTGCGGCACCGTGTTGTCGACAAAGCGCTGGCGAAGCTCGTCATTGCCGAAGCGTTTGATTTTCCAGGCCAGGCTGCGGGCGCTGTTCGGCGAGTTGTCGTCGTTCGGCCCGAACATCATCAGCGCCGGCCACCAGAAGCGGTTGATGGCGTCCTGCAGCATCTGACGCTGGGCCTCGCTGCCCTGCGCCAGCGCCATGCAGGCCTCAAAGCCCTGGCGCTGGTGGAAGCTCTCTTCTTTACAGATTTTCACCATCGCGCGGGCATACGGACCGTAGGAGGTGCGGCACAGCGCCACCTGGTTGACGATGGCCGCGCCATCCACCAGCCAGCCAATCACGCCGATATCGGCCCAGCTCAGGGTCGGATAGTTGAAGATGGAGGAGTATTTCATCCTGCCGTCAAGCATCTTCTGGTAGATGTCTTCCCGCGCGCAGCCCAGCGTTTCCGCCGCGCTGTAGAGGTAGAGCCCGTGCCCGGCTTCGTCCTGCACCTTCGCCAGCAGGATCGCTTTTCGGCGCAGCGTCGGCGCGCGGGCGATCCAGTTCCCTTCCGGCAGCATGCCGACAATTTCGGAGTGCGCATGCTGACCAATCTGACGGATCAACGTCTTACGGTAGGCGTCAGGCATCCAGTCCTGAGGCTCAATCGCCGTCTCCTGCGCTATGCGCTGCTCAAACCGTTGTTCTTGCGTCACGTCATCACCTTTATGATTCGTTAGTTTGCAAATTAAAGCGTAATGTTGAATCACTTTGTTTTTTAAAAGTTACACAAAGGTTAAATATAACCCCAAGAATTGTTTCCTGATTATGTGACACTGCTCGCAAGGCTTTTACTACAGGCGCGCTGGAGAGCGTCCTGGCGCGCCGCGTTTCATCAGAGCGGATCACAATGTTAACAATTCATTAAAACTCAGCTTGATTTTTATGATTCATGATCAAACTATTAATGGGTAAATTACGTAACATTTGGAGATAAGCGATGCAGCAGTTAGCCAGCTTCTTATCCGGTACCTGGCAGTCTGGCCGGGGCCGCGAACGCACTATTCATCACGCCATCAGTGGCGAAGCGCTGTGGAGCGTGACCAGCGAAGGGCTGGACATGGCGGCCGCCCGTCGCTATGCGATTGAGCGCGGCGGCGAAGCGCTTCACGAGATGACCTTTATCGAACGTGCGGCCATGCTGAAGGCGGTGGCAAAGCACCTGCTTAGCGAGAAAGAGACGTTTTATGCCCTGTCAGCTCAGACGGGCGCAACGAAGGCGGACAGCTGGGTGGATATTGAAGGCGGCATTGGCACCCTCTTCACATACGCCAGCCTGGGCAGCCGCGAGCTGCCGGATGACACGCTGTGGCCGGAAGACGAGTTAATCCCGCTGTCGAAAGAAGGCGGCTTTGCGGCGCGCCACGTCCTCACCTCCAAATCCGGGGTGGCGGTGCACATCAACGCCTTTAACTTCCCCTGCTGGGGGATGCTGGAAAAACTGGCACCAACCTGGCTTGCCGGCATGCCCGCCATCATTAAACCCGCTACCGCGACCGCGCAGGTGACGCAGGCGATGGTGAAATCCATCGTGGACAGCGGACTGGTGCCGGACGGCGCCATCAGCCTGATCTGCGGCGGCGCGGGGGATCTGCTCGACCAGCTCGACAGCCAGGACGTGGTGACCTTTACCGGCTCCGCCAGCACCGGGCAAAGCCTGCGCGTGCACCCGAATATTGTGGCGAATTCGATTCCGTTCACCATGGAGGCCGACTCCCTGAACTGCTGCGTGCTGGGGGAAGACGTCTCGCCGGAACAGCCGGAGTTTGCGCTGTTCGTCCGGGAAGTGGTCCGCGAGATGACCGCTAAGGCCGGGCAAAAATGTACGGCCATTCGCCGGATTATCGTCCCGCAAAACCAGATTGACGCGGTGAGCCAGGAGCTGATTGCCCGCCTGGAAAAAGTGGTGGTGGGCGACCCGGCGCAGGAAGGGGTGAAGATGGGTGCGCTGGTCAACGCCGAACAGCGCGCGGACGTGCAGGAGAAAGTGAATCAGCTGATCGCCGCTGGCTGCCAGATCCGTCTGGGTGGCAAAGCGGATCTGCAGGCCCCGGGCGCGTTCTTCCCACCGACCCTGCTGTTCTGCCCGCAGCCGGACGAAACCCCGGCGGTGCACTCAACCGAAGCCTTCGGACCGGTTGCGACGCTGATGCCGTATCGCAACGCGCGCCACGCGATGCAGCTTGCCCGCGCGGGCGGCGGCAGCCTGGCGGGTACGCTGGTCACCGCCGATTCGGTGATTGCCCGCCAGTTTATTGCCGGCGCGGCGCGCGCCCACGGGCGCATTCAGATCCTTAACGAGGAATCATCAAAAGAGTCTACCGGCCACGGCTCCCCGCTGCCTCAGCTGGTGCACGGCGGCCCGGGCCGCGCGGGCGGCGGCGAAGAGCTGGGCGGCCTGCGCGCGGTGAAGCACTACCTGCAGCGCACCGCGATTCAGGGCAGCCCGACGATGCTGGCCGCCATTGGCAAACAGTGGGTGCGTGGCGCAGCGGTGCAGGAAGATCGCGTGCATCCGTTCCGCAAATACTTTGAAGAGCTACAGCCGGGCGACAGCCTGCTGACGCCGCGCCGCACCCTCACGGAAGCGGACATTGTGAACTTTGCCTGCCTGAGCGGGGACCACTTCTACGCCCATATGGACAAGATCGGCGCGGCAGAGTCGATCTTCGGCGAGCGCGTGGTGCACGGCTACTTCCTGATCTCCGCTGCGGCGGGACTGTTTGTTGATGCAGGCGTCGGGCCGGTTATTGCTAACTACGGCATGGAAAACCTGCGCTTTATCGAGCCGGTTAAGCCGGGCGATACCATTCAGGTGCGTCTGACCTGCAAACGTAAAACGCTGAAGAAACAGCGTACCGAGGAGGAAAAACCGACCGGCGTGGTGGAGTGGGCGGTTGAGATCTTCAACCAGCACCAGCAGGCCGTGGCGCTCTACTCCATCCTGACGCTGGTGGCGCGCCAGCAGGGGGATATTTTATCTTGAGCCTTAACTCTTAATCCGCTGATGTGTTGCGTTAAGAGAAAACATAAACTGGATGGCATTGGGAGACCAAACCATCCAGCCTGGTCTGGATAAGTTACAACCAGAAACAGTAATCGAATTGACCATATTATTATCAAGGCTATTATTTTCTGACGTGAATATTTTCAAGTGCAATTACATGGAAGGTTAATTGAATATGGCAATACCCGTATATCTTTTCTTAACGGACGACGGCGGCGCAAAAATCACAGGCTCAGTGGATATTCGTGACCGCGAGGGAAGCATTGAAGTCACCGGCTTTACCCATAACCTCCGCCTGCCAACGGATCCTTTGACCGGTAAAATCACCAGCAAACGCAACCATGCGCCAATCGTTTTTCAAAAGGAAATTGATTCATCTTCTCCTTACCTGATGAAAGCCGTTGCTACTGGGCAAACCCTCAAAACAGCGGAATTCAGGTGGTATCGCATAAATGACGCTGGTCAAGAGGCAGAATATTACAATATGCATCTCGATAATGTTCGCGTCGTTTCCGTTACGCCATTGATGCATGACACTAAAGACCCGACGAAAGAAAAACACAATCATCTTGAAGTCGTTGAGCTACGGTACGACAAAATAACCTGGACATATTGCGACGGTAATTTGCGATTCGCCGATAGCTGGGCAGAGCGTTAACTATGCGTGTGCCTTCATATTCTACTCCATACGATATTGCTTCATTTTCGCCCCCGGGCGTTGACGTTGTCAGCCATATGGTCATCGCTCGATTTCATGGCGGTCCCTCAATGATGACGTACATCTGGTTTTATCAAATGGTGAGAAATCATGGCCCGTGGGACTATAAGCAAGGCCGTTCGCAATACGCTAACTTTGGAAATTTTCATTACGGTGCGGTTGGCGCGGCGGCGGGCATTCCTGATGGAGTGCTGCTACGCGGTGCAGGTACTGCGCAGATCCTTGCTGGCACAAGCGATCCGGTAGAATTTGCTAAATATCATGGTGCCAGTGCTTATGGAGATGACCCTGTTGATCAATTATGGATTAGGGCAGGAATAGATTATGCACGACGTTCGGGATTTTAACTGGCGAATCGTAGTGGCGGTTGTCATTTTTCTGGGGTTTATCTTATACCCTTTCCGCGATCTGTTTACCGTGTATGAAAAATTTCAGGAAAAAATTATCGTTAATGATCGTTTAGCTCTCTACATAACCCAGGTTGAAGCGAGTTCTTTATCCAGAGATACGTTTCACTTTTATCTCTATGATGCGAAAAAAAGCACTGAAGATTTTATGTCTCACGTATCAGATATCAAACCTGTCATGGTTACCAACGATGCTAAAGCCACAGCAACGGTAACAAACGGAGATATTTATCTCCGCGTTCGCGGAAATATTTACTCTTTCACTACAGTTGGGTTCGACGTGCGTATTTATCTGGATAGATCACCTTACTGATCCCATGAAGCCTCTATCTCGGGGATGTGACGTATCCCCGCTCTTTTTTTAACCTGGCAAGACTGGCAAATAACCTGGCAGATGCAGGCAAACGCTTTTCTCATGGGCCTGTCAGGATAAGACTGTCACAACACAATAAACACAACAAGATGAGGTCTACGATGGGAAGCAATTCTTCTTTTTCTGCCCGTAGAACGGCGCTGGCCATGGCCGTTGCGCTGTGTTGCGCCTGGCAATCCCCTGTTTTCGCCCACGGCAGTGAGGCGCATATGGTCCCGATGGACAAAACACTGCAGGACTTTGGCGCGGACGTTCAGTGGGATGATTACGCACAGATGTTCATCATTGCGAAAGACGGTGCCTTTGTGAAGGTCAAACCGGGCGCAAAAACCGCCATCGTCAACGGTAAAACCCTCAAGCTGGAAGTGCCGGTGGTGATGAAAGGCAAGAAAGCCTTTATTTCCGATACCTTCATCAACGATGTTTTCCAGTCCGGCCTTGACCAGACCTTCCAGGTTGAAAAACGCCCTCACCCGTTAAACGCGCTAACGGCGGACGAAATAAAGCAAGCCGTTGAGATTGTGAAAGCCTCGGCGGACTTTAAACCGAATACCCGCTTTACCCAGATCGCCCTGGCAGAGCCCGAGAAAGCCAAAGTGTGGGACTTTGTGCTTAACGGTACGGCAGTGGATGCCCCTCGCCAGGCGAAGATCGTCATGCTCGATGGCAAGCACGTTGTCGAAAGCGTGGTAGACCTGAAGGATAAAAAAATCCTGCGCTGGGAACCGGTAAAAGACGCGCACGGCATGGTGCTGCTGGATGATTTCACCGCGGTTCAGCAGATCATCAACGAAAGCACCGAGTTCGCCGAGGTGCTTAAAAAACACGGCATCACCGACCCGAAAAAAGTGATTACCACGCCGCTGACCGTCGGCTATTTCGACGGTAAAGACGGCCTGAAGCAGGAAGATCGCCTGCTGAAGGTGGTGAGCTACCTGGACGTGGGCGACGGCAACTACTGGGCGCACCCGATTGAGAACCTGGTGGCCGTGGTCGATCTTGAACAGAAAAAGATCCAGAAGATTGAAGAAGGCGCCGTTGTTCCGGTTCCCATGACCCCGCGTCCCTATGATGGACGCGACCGCGTTGAGACGCCGAAAAAACCGCTCAACATCACTGAGCCGGAAGGCAAGAACTACACCATCACCGGCGATATGGTGCACTGGCAGAACTGGGATTTCCACCTGAGCCTGGACTCCCGCGTCGGCCCGATGATTTCAACCGTCACCTATAACGACAACGGCAAAAAGCGCCAGGTGATGTATCAGGGGTCGCTCGGCGGCATGATCGTCCCTTATGGTGATCCGGACGTGGGCTGGTACTTTAAAGCCTATCTCGACTCCGGCGACTACGGTATGGGCACCCTGACCTCACCGCTGGTGCGCGGTAAAGACGTGCCGTCCAACGCCGTGATGCTCAATGAAACAATCCCGGATTATACCGGCGCGCCGATGGAGATCCCGCGCGCGATCGCCATTTTCGAACGCTACGCCGGTCCGGAATACAAACATCAGGAGATGGGCCAGCCAAACGTCAGCACCGAGCGCCGCGAGCTGGTGGTGCGCTGGGTGAGTACCGTGGGCAACTACGATTACATCTTTGACTGGGTGTTCCATGAAAATGGCACCATCGGCATTGACGCCGGCGCAACGGGTATCGAGGCGGTGAAAGGCGTTCAGGCGAAAACCATGCACGACGCCACCGCCAAAGACGACACAAAATACGGCACGCTGATCGACCATAACATCGTGGGCACCACGCACCAGCACATCTACAACTTCCGTCTTGATATGGACGTGGACGGCATCAATAACAAGCTGGTGGCGATGGATCCGGAAGTGAAGCCGAATACCGCCGGGGGCCCGCGCACCAGCACCATGCAGATCAATCAGTACGATATTAATACCGAGCAGCAGGCGGCGCAGAAGTTCGACCCGGGCACCATTCGGCTGCTGAGCAACACCAGTAAAGAGAACCGCATGGGCAACCCGGTCTCGTACCAGATTATTCCTTACGCGGGCGGTACGCACCCGGTGGCGACCGGCGCGAAATTTGCCCCGGACGAGTGGATTTACCATCGCCTGAGCTTTATGGACAAACAGCTGTGGGTGACCCGTTACCACCCGGATGAGCTCTACCCTGAAGGAAAATTCCCGAACCGCTCCATCCACGACACGGGCCTGGGGCAGTACAGCAAAGATAACGAGTCGCTTAACGACCAGGACGACGTGGTCTGGATGACCACCGGCACCACCCACGTCGCCCGCGCGGAGGAGTGGCCGATCATGCCGACGGAATGGGTGCATACCCTGCTTAAACCGTGGAACTTCTTTGACGAGACGCCAACGCTCGGGAAGAAGAAAGACGAAAAATAACCACCCGCCGGGCAATTGCCCGGTTTTTTTTGCCCCAGCGTTTGAGGATCGTCCTGGCTTGCTTATAGTTACTGATATCTCACCTGCATGATTTATCCCCCGGACGGGAAAGGGCTTTATGGAAAAAAGAAAAAAACCGACACTTGAACGGGCAACCTGGCCAACGCGCCATGCTATGGTCATGCACGGGCTGGCGATGAACCTGCCGTGGCTGGCCTTTGTGAATATCAGCTTCGCGGTGATGATTCTGCTGCGACACGTTTTGCTTAATACCAGCGATCCCCTTTATCCCCACTCGCCGCAGCTGACGAGAATGGTCGATGCCTCCATGCTCGGCATTATCATCCTCTCAGCTGCGCTGATCCTCATGGCCTGGCGACGCATCGCCGGCATCAGCGTGGTGCTGTTTATCTGCAGCGCCATCTGGTCGGTCTCCTGCTTCTGGTTTATCACCCAGCTGCTGCTCCCGCACGTCTGGCCGCTGTGCGTCATTTTATTACTCGCGGGCTTAACGGCGCTCTATTTTTATCCTGAAGGGCTACTCGCCTTTGTGCTCCCGCTCTGGATCACCTTGCCGGTAGCAAGCTGGATACGGAACGATGGCCTCAACCTTCACTTTTTTGTTATCTGGAGCGTCTTTACGCTGATCCTGATCTGCGGGCGTTTCATCCTGCTGAGCTGGTTTGACGAGGCCTGGCGACGTAACCAGCAAAATCAGCTGCTGATCTCCAGGCTGGATGCGCTGGCGCATCAGGATCCGTTAACCAAAACCGCCAATCGCCGGAAAATGGAAGTGGTGCTGGAGAACGCGGTTGAGCAGAAAAAAACCTTCTCGGTGATCATGCTGGATATCGACTATTTCAAACGCTACAACGACACCTACGGGCACCAGGCGGGTGACGACTGCCTGACGCGCGTGGCGCGGGTGCTTAAGCAGTCGGTGCGCACGCCTGATGATGTGGTGTCACGCTACGGCGGCGAGGAGTTTGTGGTGATCCTGTTTAACTGTCCGGAAAACATCGCAGAAAAGGTGGCCTTACGCATTCAGGACGGCCTGCGCACAGAAGCTATACCGCACAGCGCGTCAACCGTTAGCGATCGTGTCACCGTGAGCATGGGGATTGCAAGCATGGCGGAAGGGTTAGCGGGCACCGAGATCATCGCCCGCGCCGATGCGGCGCTGTATCGTGCGAAAGAGGCCGGGCGGGATCGGTGGTCGCTTTAATTAAAGCCGGGTGGCGGCTACGCCTTACCCGGCCTGCAAAATTCGCCCGGTGCGGCTGGATGCCCTCACCCTGACCCTCTCCCATGGGAGAGGGAACAAACACTAAAAAGGCAACCTCCAGGTTGCCTTTTGCTTTTACTAGTAGCGCACGCAAACCGATTTGGTTTCACACCAGCCGTCCAGCCAGTCCGGACCGAAGTCGCGTCCGGTGCCGGACTGCTTCATGCCGCCGAACGGCAGGTTGGCGTCAATCAGCGTATGGCTGTTCACCCAGACGGTGCCCGCCTGCAGCCGGTCGGTATACTCCAGCGCCTTGCTGATATTCTGCGTCCAGACGCTGGCAGTCAGGCCATATTCGGTGTCGTTTGCCAGCTGGAGCGCCTCTTCCCCGTCGGCGACGCGTACCAGGTTGACCACCGGGCCAAACACCTCTTCACGGGTCAGGCGCAGTGAGGCATCCGGGTTCACCACCAGCGTAGGCGAAACGTAATAGCCTTTGCCTTCCGGCCCCCGGTTACCGACGATCAGCTCCGCGCTGCGCGACTTCGCTTCGTCAAGGAAGGTCTGCACCTTGTCGCAGTGCGCGCGCGACACCAGCGGGTTGATAAACGCCTCCGGCGACATGCCCGGCCCGACGCTCAGGGATTTCACCGCCTGCTCAAACCCGCTGACCAGCGTGTCAAACAGCGGCGCTTCAATATAGATGCGCGAGCTCGCCGCGCACACCTGCCCCTGGTTCAGGAAGCTGCCGGTCATCAGGCCTTCGATTACCCACGCCGGGTCCGCGTCTTTCAGTACAATGGCCGGGTTTTTCCCGCCCAGTTCCAGAGTCACCCCGGTTAGCGTATCCGCCGCCGCGCGGGCGATTTGCTTACCCGTCGCCGTTGAGCCGGTAAAGCTCACCTTTGCAATATGCGGATGCGAGGTCAGCGCTGCGCCGCACACCGCGCCGCTCCCGGTCACCACGTTGAACACCCCGTCCGGAATACCCGCTTCGCTTGCCAGCTCCGCCACGCGCAGCATGGTCAGCGGCGTGGTCTCTGACGGTTTGATGACAATAGAGCAGCCGGCGGCCAGCGCAGGCATCACTTTCCACATCCCGATCATCAGCGGGAAGTTCCAGGGCACAATCCCGGCCACCACGCCAACCGGCTCTTTACGCGTCCACGCCTGATAGCGGGCGCCCTGCGGCAGCGGAATGGAAAGGTCGAGGGTTTTACCCGTAATTTTGGTGGTCAACCCGGCAGTATAGCGCATCCAGTTCAGGGTGCAGCCGACTTCAAACATGCGGGAAATGTTGATGGATTTGCCCTGCTCCAGCGTTTCAAGCTGGGCCAGCTCCTCGCTGTGCTGTTCGACCAGATCGGCGAAATGAAGCAGGATCCGCTCGCGCTCCGCCGGCAGTTTTCCGGCCCAGCTGCGGGCGATAAACGCGCGCCAGCCGGACATGACGGCACGGTCAACGTCGTCGACGCTGGCATCGGCAGTTGAGGCAATGACCTCGCCCGTGGCCGGGTTGAAGACGTTCAGCCGCTTTTCACTTTCCGACGCGGCCTGACGCCCTTCAATCCACAGGCCATGCTGTCGGTCTAAAAATTGTTGTACGGCAGGCTGAATGGCCACCTGTGATTCAGACATAGGATACTCCTTCGTTATTCTTCGCAGGGTGTCCATCCAGTCTAAGTGGGGTTTTGCGTTCTCGCTTTTGTCTCTGTGACATTCGCTTTGCCACCTGTGACAGGCTCCGCAAATCGCGATAATTGCCGCTTATATCGCTGTTACCGGTGAGTGTTCTTTCCTATAGTCAGCCTCATAGCTCTGACAAAATGCAACACAAATGCAACAATGCGAAAACGTTGACGGTGCAGTGAGAGAAACGATGGCGTGTGCAAGCGAGCAGGAACAGTATCAGCAGTGGCTGGCGCAAATTAACCAGGTTTGCGGGCGTTTTAACGCGCAGCCCACCGGGGGGAAATTCTTCGGCGAGCTGGAGACCAGCTATGCGCGCAGCCTGAAGCTCAGCACCGTGACCGCAGGCGGCGTTAACCTGTTCCGCTCCCGTCAGGAGATCGCTCAGAGTAATGATGCCTGGTTCTATACCGTGTTCCAGCTCGAAGGCAGCGCGGAAATTGAGCAGGATGACCGTCGCGCGCTGCTCAGAACCGGTGATATCACGCTGATTGACGCGTCGCGTCCCTGCTCGATCAACTGGCGGGAAAAATCCCGCCAGATTTCGCTGCTGGTTCCCCGCCAGATTATTGAGCAGCAGTGTCGCTTCCAGGAGATAAGCTGCGCGACCGCCCTTTCCCGCACCTTGCCGACGGTACAGCTGAGCCATCGCCTGCTGATGGAGAGCATGAGCAATGCCGACCTGAGTGACCGTGAAAGCGAAGCGGCGCTCGAGGCGATGATCTGTCTGCTGCGCCCCGCTTTCCAGCAGCGTGAAATCATTCAGCCGCGCAAGGAGCGCCAGTTCCAGCATGTGGTGGCGCTGATTGACGACCATATTCAGTCTGAATCGCTGCGCCCGGAATGGATTGCCGCCGAGAGCGGCATGTCCGTGCGCAGCCTTTACCGCATGTTTGCCGAGAAGGGGCTGGTGGTGGCGCAGTACATCAAAAACCGTCGTCTGGATCTCTGTGCGCAGGCACTGCAATCTACCGGTGATGATGAAAAGCTGGCGGGGATTGGCTACAGCTGGGGGTTCACCGACCATAGCCATTTTTCAACGGCGTTTAAGCAGCGTTTTGGCGTCTCGCCGGGCGAATACCGCAGGCGCTACCGCTAACTACTTTTTGAGCCATTTTCCGTTAATGCCCTTCACGTATTCGCCCGGCTGCGCGCGGGCAACCAGTTTCTGACCGGCCATTTTAGCCACTTCATCGACCGGCAAATTATTGCTGTCAGCCAGCTTCTGGTAGTTTTCCGCGCGCGCCGCATTGATACGATTGACCAGCGCCAGCGTTTCCGCGTCCTGTTGAATCGGGGCAAGATAGCCGCTCAGGGTTTCCCCCACGCGCCCCTGAGCCCGGGCATCGTTTAAGGTCAGCGCAGCCGCCTGCACGTTCATACCCAGCGCCAGTAAAATCAGAGCTAATCGTTTCATGACATCCTCAGAACAGATCGCTGCGCGATTTCAGCAGGGTTTCAACGTCTTTATCGACCTTAATATGGATTTCATGTTCGATTTTGACATTCATATTGATGGTAATCGGCTCCTTTGGCGCAGCGACTTCAATGCGCGGCGTACAGCCGGTCAGTAGCGCGGCAACGGCAACGGTGAGCACACCAGCCATCTTTTTCATTGTTGTTCCTCACTTTCCTTGCCAGTCAAACTGCGGGGAGCAGGTATCGCCGCATGTTGCTCAAACCAGGTTTGCAGGTTGTCCCCAAAGCGCAGGCTGCGCCAGAGGGTAAAGACATTCTCATCATGGCTATAGTTCAGGTTGACGGAGCTGCTTTTGCCATCCACCCGGCTGGTCCCCTTGATGGTCGCCTGCATGGTCAATTCACCCAGATTATCTAAATTGATTCTCGTCCACGAACGCGAAATTTCCATATAGCGGAGCCAGTTAATCGCCGCGCCCGCCACCATATTATCTTTCACGATGGCGTCTGCCGTATCTTTGTCGATGCGCAGCGTCATTGGTCCCGGGTTGGTCAGCCAGCCATCTTTAATGATCCATTTTTCATTGTCCAGCCAGAACGGCAGCGCCCCGCTCACCGGCCCCGACATGGCAAACTGCTTCGGATTGACGGCGCTGATCAGCTCGCTCGAAGAGATATTGTCCACCCGCAGCAGGGCCGGATCGTGCTGAGGCATCCGCAGCTGCTGCATGGTGATCTTCCCGCCGAGGGTTTCCACCTTCACGTTGGTGAGGAGCAGCGGATTGTCCTCCGTCCAGGGATAGTCCCCCTGTAGATCGGCGGTAATGTTGCGCGCGGTCACCAGGTTTTCCACTTCGCCAATGCGCAAGGTGACCGGACCGCGCGTGCCGAGGGACCAGGTTCCCTCGCTGAATCGGAACGGCAGCACAAAATCGACGCCGTTAATCTGGTTATCCGGCATCCAGGCGCTGCCGGATTTCAGCACGCCGTGCCCACCGGCCTCAAAGCCCTGATCGGCCGCCGCCGAGAAGGCGACCTGCGCGTAAAGCTCCCCGTCGCGCAGCGTCATTTTCCAGTCCGGCGGGATCAGCGGCTGGAATACGGTGAGCGACTGTTTTGGCCACCAGGCCTGCCCGCGAAGGCGCACGCCATCCCAGCGTCCGTTCACCTGTACCGGGCCGATTTTGTCCGCATGGAGGTCGCCCTTAAACTGGAAAATGGTCGGGTCAGTGCCGTCAACGCTGAAGGTCAGGACCGAGGGCGGCAACGCGCTGCCGCCGGAGAAACGGGTTTGCCCGGCGTTGAGCGACAGCACACCGCTGAAGGTCGGTTTTTCGGGGTCACGAAGCCAGCGCACCGGCCGATCCAGCACCAGACGCGGCTTGCTGACCTCCATCGTACCGTACTGGAGCTTGTCAAAACCGGTGGAGAGCGCCGTCAGCTCAATAAGATTGTCGCGCCACTCGCCTTTCCCGGCGACATCCCAGCGGGCATGCATCGGCGTAAAGCCGCCTTTCCCCCAGTAGCGCCACTGCCACAGGCCGTTATCAGGTAAAAAGTCGTTGGCCTGGCCGTCCAGGTGGAGTTCAAAATCACCCATCTGGTTTTCATGGGCGCGCAGAATCGCCTGTAATCGACCGTCCACGCCCTTCTGCGTCAGCTTCACGCCCGCCAGCGGCCAGCGGATTTCATCGATATCGAGTGAGTCAATGATGCGCCCGCGCGAGCGGAGCAGCGCGCCCGGCTCAAAGGCCAGCTGCGGTTCATACAGGCTGCCGGTCAGCGTTGCGGGCAATTTGGCGTAAAGAATAAGATCGTTTTGCTTCGCCTCGCCGCTCAGATGCAGGGGCATGTCGCTGTTTTCCATGCCGAGCCTGCCGGGCCCAATGTTCAGTACCGCGTTGCCTTTCCCCGCCTCGCCCTGAGTAAGCACATTCAGCCGTCCGGTCAGGGTGGTTTTATCGAGCCCCTGCTGCCAGTTGTCGGCGCGAAGAGACACCCGGCCGCTCAGCGGCATCCCCGAGAGATCCCAATTCCAGCGCCCGTCGCTGATGTTCAGCTGCTCCGCCGTGACCTGCCACGGCAGGTCGAGCAGCGGATCGGGATTGTCCCGCGCCATCACCACCAGCTGTCCCTGATTGTCTTCCCAGTCCAGATCGGCATCGACCAGAGACGTTAACTGTGGCACGTTAAAGGTCGCGACCGCGTGGCCTTTCACCGGCACGCCGTCCGGCACCAGCGGCAGGGTAAACTCGCCCACCAGCTTAATCGGCTGCGGCTGGTCCGGGAGCTGTACATCGAACTGGCTGACCGAGAGCGTCTGACCGCGAAGCGTGCCTTTAATGCTCACCTGCTCGCCTTTATAGGCGATCTCCTGACTGGACGGCGTCAGCGACGCACGCAGCTCGCCCTGCCACTGCTGCCAGGGCGACAGCGTCAGACGGTGAACCGTGATCCAGGTATTCGGTAATACCGCCTGCCACTGTGCCAGCGTTTTGGGGGCGACCGTTGAGGGTGCAGACTGGGGAATTTTGCTCAAACAGACGGAATTGAGATCCAGCGCGCCGACATCCAGCTTCCAGCGGCTCGGATGTGACAGCGTAACGTTATCGATGCGGGCAATTTCGCAGTCTTCAACCAGATAGCGAAGATCGGGGATCACCAGCGCGTGACGGGTAAGTGTCGGACTCTCTTCGAAAGCGATGCGCGTCCCGACGGGCAGCCAGATCCCGGCGAGCGTCGGTACCCACTGAGCGAGCGTCATCAGCAGCGTCAGCGGCAACAATATGAACAGCAGTAAAAGCGCAAGAGCGGCTTTGTATTTACCCTTCATGGGCAGTTAATATCCTGATTTAGCGAAAGAATTAAGCCGGCAGTGCCGATCATTGTCGCATGTTTAGGCAGTCAGTTGAAGTCAAAGTCAGGTTTAAGGATAGATGCCGTAACGTTAAGTTGCGAAACTAGGGCCTGCTCCGAGGCATCGCCAGAAGGTAAAGCATGGAGAATATCAACGCCCCCCAATACACCGAGTCGTAACGCCAGGGATCAAAATCAATATGTAAAAAACCGCTAACAAACGCGTAGCCGTTGGCAAAAACGTTAATTTGAATGGCTGCAATGGCTATCACAAACAGCGTATAGGCAATGAACAGAGGATATTTACGCAGCCTGTCGACCTTGAGTTTCCCCATCAACAGTAAGAATAAAACCGCAATAGAAACAACAAAATAGTACAAGGCGTGCAGCATCGGCGGAGATAAGGACAACTCCAATTGTTGCGACATGTATCATTCTCCATATTTTTCAGAAACTCACCCGGTTCCTAATATCTTTCCATCACATCCGGAAGCATTGCAGTTTTCATACCCTCTTGCCATTCTTTAACCTAATCCAGACAGGCGTTTCTCGCATCCTCTACCCACTACATTTTCCGCAACATGCCCTGTTCAGATCCGCGCCGAAGATTTCTCGTAGTAAGAATATCATGGAGTTAGGGTGCACATATGCTCTAGAATAATTGATAGAACTTATTGAATTCAATAATATTTTAGAAATTGTAAGATAATTTTAATCATGCTAACGTGAATGCAAAATCACTGGAGAAAGTCTTATGAAACTCGCGGTATATAGCACAAAGCAGTACGACAAAAAGTATCTGCAACATGTTAACGAGGCTTACGGGTTTGAGCTTGAATTTTTCGACTTTCTGCTGTCCGAAAAAACCGCCAAAACGGCGCACGGCTGTGAAGGCGTCTGCATTTTTGTTAACGACGACGGCAGTCGTCCGGTGCTGGAAGAGTTGAAAAAACAGGGCGTGAAGTATATCGCCCTGCGCTGCGCGGGCTTTAATAACGTGGATCTCGACGCGGCGAAAGAGCTGGGTTTGAGGGTGGTACGCGTCCCGGCGTACTCCCCGGAAGCGGTCGCGGAACATGCGATTGGCATGATGATGTCGCTCAACCGTCGTATTCACCGCGCTTATCAGCGTACCCGTGACGCCAACTTCTCTCTGGAGGGGCTGACCGGCTTTACCATGTACGGCAAAACCGCGGGCGTGATCGGCACCGGTAAAATCGGCATCGCCGCCCTGCGCATTCTGAAAGGCTTCGGCATGCGTCTGCTGGCGTTCGATCCGTACCCGAGCGCCGCTGCGCTTGAGCTGGGCGTGGAATACGTCGACCTGCCGACCCTGTTCTCCCAGTCTGACGTGATCTCCCTGCACTGTCCGCTGACGCCGGAGAACTACCACCTGCTTAACCAGGCGGCGTTTGACCAGATGAAAGATGGCGTGATGATCATCAACACCAGCCGCGGCGGGCTGGTTGACTCTCAGGCCGCTATCGAAGCGCTGAAAACCCAGAAAATTGGCGCGCTGGGAATGGATGTGTACGAGAACGAACGCGATCTGTTCTTTGAGGACAAGTCGAATGATGTGATCCAGGACGACGTGTTCCGCCGCCTGTCTGCCTGTCATAACGTGCTGTTTACCGGACACCAGGCGTTTCTGACTGCCGAAGCGCTGATCAGCATTTCGGAAACCACGCTGGGTAACCTGCAGCAGCTGGAAAAGGGCGAAGCGTGCCCTAACGAACTGGCGTAAGCGTGACGCCGGGTGGCGTCTATGCCCCACCCGGCGTACTGTCAGTTTCCCAGGTCCGGTGCGCAAAGCACCACCATAGCAGTACGGCCACCAGCGCAATCGCGCTCAGGACGCTGAATGCTGTGGCAAATGAGTAATGACCCGCAATCGTGCCGGTTAACGCCGGGCTCATGGATGCCCCAACCCCCTGCATCAGCATCACCACGCTCTGCCCGGCATTGACGTGCCCGCTCCCGCGCAACAGCACCACGATAAACGACGGTACCGCGACGCCCAGAATCCCCGCGGCCAGCCCGTCGAGGATTTGTACCGGGATCATCATAATCGGCGCGTCCGTAGATGCCGCCAGAGCCGCGCGCACCGGCATCACCAGCAGCGCCAGCATAATTAAGCGCCAGTAGCCGTAGCGGTCTATTCGGTTAGCGACCCAGATGGCGACGGGGATCATCACGGCCTGGGAGATGATAACGGTGCCCGCCGCGTACAAACCGGGGTTGATCGAGGCGGGCGCGGCGGCCACCCTCATGCTCAGCATCGGCAGCAGCGCGGCGTTCGCCAGGTGAAACAGCAGCAGCGTCAGTCCGGTCACGAACAGCGCCCGGTTTTTTATCAGCACGGCAAATCCGGGAACCGGCAGGCTCGCTGAAGAAGACAGCCCGCGCGCCGCGTCGTTGTCGATATCCCCGTTGCGAATGGCAAGCAGCGCGCAGAGCGTTAACAGCGTGGTACAGGTCATCAGCAGGAAAATCCCGCCGACGCCCCAGTACCACGCAATGCCGCCTGCAATCAGTGCGGTAACAAAGTTGCCGCCGTGATTGAACGCCTCATTTTTGCCCATCTGCGCGCTGAACCCGCCCTGACCGGTCAGCCCCAGGGTAATTCCGGCGATCAGCGGACCGACAAACGCCGCACAGATACCGGTGACGATTTGCGAAACAGCGACAATGCCGCTCTGCTGGCTAAACCAGAGCAGGAGCGTGCTAAGGGTGATGAGCAGGCACACCAGCGCCAGCACGGTCCGCTTGCTGCGCGAGGTGTCGGTGATGAATCCCGCCGGCAGCGTAGCGAGTAGTCCCGCCAGCCCACCGGCCGTCATCAGGATGCCGATATCATCGGGGGTCCAGTGGCGTTCGGTCAGAAAAATACCGAGAAAAGGACCGAGGCCATCGCGGACATCCGCAATGAAAAAACTTGTCAGGCACAATGCCCGCAGCGAACGAAGAGACATACTTCCTGCCTTTGTCTGTTATCGCCTGTAAAAAAGAAAATGTAGTATACCGGGTATTTTTGAAAATCAGATGACGTCTTAAAAAAACATGCTTTCCGAACTTAAACAATTCATAACGGAGTCTGTTTTTTCGCTTTACTCATTATCGCCCCTGACTATACTGGCAATAAATTTTCACAGGAGTCCTTCGTTGGAAAGTTATTTTATCGTCGATACGAAGGTAAGCTAGCGCGATTTTCTCGCTGCTTACCTGAAACGGTGGGCAGCAATCCTCTTTAAGCGATTGTATCCCGATACAGTAAGAACCACTCAATTTGTGGGGAATCGCATGTTCATGTTTACTCATTCACTCTTTCCGCCACCGTTGTCCTGACACGCTTAGCATTTAAACGGCGTCATGATGTGCTTAGCAAAGCACTGACGCTTATTATTTAATAACGTTAACAGGCGACAGGCTGATGTTCCCTTATATCTCTCATCTGCTCGCAGCGATGCTGCTGGGCGCAATTATTGGCGCGGAAAGACAGTGGCGCCAGCGTATGGCCGGGCTTCGTACCAATGCACTGGTTGCCACGGGTGCGGCAGTGTTCATTTTAAGTTCGGTATCGACTTCTCCTGATAGCCCGGGGCGAATCGCAGCGCAGATCGTCTCCGGAATCGGCTTTCTTGGCGCAGGCGTCATTATGCGTGAAGGAATGAATATTCGTGGTTTGAATACCGCCGCAACGCTGTGGTGCTCGGCCGGAATTGGCGTACTGTGCGGATTAGGCCAGTTCTGGAATGCCGCCATGGCCAGCCTAATTATTCTCTGCGCTAACATATTGCTTCGCGAAGCCGCGCAGCGAATTAATCAATTGCCCGTGCTACATGAAGGCGAAAAATGCTATGTCCTTAAAATCACCTGTAATGATGAGCATGAAGATGCGGTGCGGCAAAGCGTCGTAAACATGGCGAAAGAGTTGACGTTAAGTCTGAAAGCGATTTATTCCGCTACTGCGCAAGCAGAAGGTAAAACTGAAATTCGCGCGGAGGTGATGACCCGGGAGGAATACCGAAAATTACTCGATCTGATTATGGGGAATATGGGCGGGAATAAAATTATCGCGTCCGTCAGCTGTCACGCAATATGAACGAGGTACCGGGCATTGCGCCCGGTTGAGGCTTTGGCGTTTTGCAGAAACGGACCGTGACGCGGAGAGATTCATCCCCGAATGCCCCTGTTCGTTGTCACGCCACGTTGACGAGATCAGGGCTGGTTCGACTGTACGCCTATCACATAACCGAAATTTGTCCCCGTTATGACAGCTTGCTCTCTGTTTTACTGAAATTAACGGTCTACCCTGAGTTGTGTAAAAAACACTCAGGAGGGACAAATGTATAATTCAATTTTGGTTCCAATTGACATTTCGGAGGATAGCCTGACGCACATGGTTATCCCCTTCGTTCAGGCACATACAGCACTTAACACAGCTAAAGTTCACTTTCTTACCGTCATTCCATCGCTTCCGTATTATTCATCATTAGGCCTGGCCTATTCGGTAGAAATGCCGAAGCTGAAAGAGTTCCAGCACGCGGCCTTAGCCAAGCTGGATGAAATCGTTAAGCAATTCAAAATTCCTCCAGACAAGGTACAGACTCATGCCGTGACGGGATCTCCAAAAGATCAAATCCTTAAGCTCGCTGACACGATCGATGCCGACCTGATTATCATCGCTTCCCACAAACCTGATATATCGACGTATCTGTTGGGTTCGAACGCTGCGGCAGTGGTTCGGCATGCGAAATGCCCTGTCCTGGTCGTGAGATAGAAGCGGCGTTTACGCTCGTGGATACGAACGGATAGCGGATAACAAAAACCGGGAGACAAGCCCGGTTTTTCATTTACGCAGCCCTGAGTAAAAGCGCGATTTAGAGATTTACTCTGTTGGCGTTTAAATTTAAGTCCGCAATGGCGGCCGGTTTTCCAAGCAGGTAGCCCTGAACTTCATCACATTTATTTTTTTTCAGAAAAGACAGCTGTTCGACGGTCTCCACCCCTTCTGCGGTTACCGCCATGGAATAGGCTTTCCCCAGGTCGATAATTTTCTCCACGACTGACTGGTTCTGCGGCGAGTCCCCAAGGGTAAAAATAAAGCTCTTGTCGAGCTTAAGCCCGTCAAACTGAAACTTCCGCAGATAGCTCAGTGAGGCATAGCCGGTACCGAAATCGTCAATCAAAATGCGGACGCCCATTTTTTTGAGAGACTTCATGGTCTGCAAGGTTTTTTCCGGGTCGGAAAGCGTAACGTTTTCAGTGACTTCAATTTCCAGTCGGTTGGGTTCAAGCCCCGTTTCGTGAAGGATCTCTTTTATCCTTTCGGCAAGATCGCTTGCCTGGAATTCGATAGCAGAAATATTGACGGAGACCGATAATCCCGGCAATTTGTCTTTCGTCTCCGTACAGGCTTTGCGTATGACCCAGTTGCTCAGGCTAATAATCAGCCCGGTTTCTTCTGCCAGCGGGATAAACTGATCGGGCATTGTGGTCCCCCGAGCCGGGTGCTGCCAGCGCACCAGCGCTTCGACGGCCTCAATAGTAGAATACCGGAGGTTATAACGCGGCTGGTAAACCAGGTAGAGCTGTTCTTCGCGAATCGCGGTCTTGAGTTCTAATTCCAGTTTCCTGCGTTCGGTCAACTTTTCCGACATATCCGGGCGATAATAGACCCATCGGTTTCTGCCGGATTGTTTCGCCTGATACAGCGCAATATCCGCGTAGCGGAGAAGATCGTTTGCGCTGCTGCTATCCCGGGGAGCCAGCGCAATGCCCATGCTTACGCCTATCGCCACATCATTGCCCTCAATGGTGAAAGGACGGTTAAGTTCTTGCACGATGCGACGACACACCTCCTCAATCTGGTCTTGCTGGCTGGTGTTGCCGAGGAGAAGCATAAATTCATCCCCTCCCTGCCGTGCGACAAAATCACCTCGACGAACGCAATTTTTAAGACGTAAAGCGACCTCGCCAAGCAGGGCATCGCCGGTGGAGTGCCCAAAAATATCATTGACGGGTTTAAACTTGTCTAAATCAAGGCAAATCATGGCAAAGGGATAATGGTTAAGGTCTTCTTTCGCTAACTTGCCAGCCAGAAATTCCTTTATATGATACCGGTTCGGCAGACCGGTTAATTCATCATGGCGTGACAGGAACTCCACGCGTTTTGTTGCTTCAACTTCCTGAGAGACGTCGGTTGCCGCGCCTCGCAACACCACCGTTCCATCAGGCTGAGCAGAAAACTTTGCCAGAAGCGTGCAATATGACGTGGTTTGTTGCGCGTGAGTATAAGGGCAGTTTTTAAATTCAAAGCGTTCGGTTAAGTCCCGCTGCCTGGCGCAGTCATGTGATAATCCGCTTGTCGACGGAAAGAGTTCATCCAACCTGCGGCCTATCCATTTGCTATTTTCATATCCCGTTATTGTAGAAAAACGCCCCGATAGCCACGTTATCCTTAACGATAAATCTGTTTCCCAGAACCAGTCGCTGGTTGTTTCACTGACGTCCCGAAATCGTTTTTCACTCGTAATAAGATTCAACCGCGCCTGCTCGAGGAGAAACGTATTTTCGTCAAGCATTCTCGCCTTGTGCATAATATGGCGCATTAATATCACCGTCATCAATACCGTCAGAACGACGGAAAGAATGAGCAATGGCAAAAAATAAATTATTAACGCCTGGCCGGGATTTTCACCGTCCCAGATAATTTTCACATCCCCATTCTGGGTGCTTAAGGTAAATTCTGTCTGATTATTTATTTGAGAAGTGGCTGTAGCGGGAGAAGTACGAACGTTCTGGATACCGGCATCCTGCCCAATCGTGAGGAGTTTTTTAGCCGTTAACTTGTCTATAAACACCATTGTCGACGGTTTTCCGGGCATGGTTTGCACGCTCGTATCATCGCCCGTCGTTATCCATTCCGCAGAAACAATGGCCGGCACGGAATCGATAAGCGCTAGCACAGAAACCGGCACTCCCTTTTTTATACTCAACTCATGGAGTAAACGGTCTTTGGTTGATTTGTCTAACCAGCGCTCCAGCTCCTGAAGCTTCAGCTTCCCGTCAACGACGCTGTATCGCGTGCTCCCTTCCGGCGAGAGAACAAACACCCCTTCGTAGCCAAAGTTGTCATACAGGGATTTGCCCAGGTTCTGCTTATCCCATGCCCAGTGAACGTCAGTGTTCAGATGAAGATGTTTGTAGGCATCTCCCCACTCGGCATTGTCTTTCAAATGACTTCGCATGCTTTCCTGGCGGGTATCGAGGGCTTTCCTTAACAAAAATTCATCGTGCTTGTCGCTGATTTCATTCACATTATCTTTTATTATTAACAGGGAAATTATTGCCGCAATAAAAATGCTTATCAACAACGTTACAATATAGGTAAAGGTTTTATTTATCAGGCCTTTAGAAGGCTCGGTATCGGTGAAGCCCGGATTGTTCAGAGGTAGGGTCATCTTTCGCCTTCTTAACTGCTAGTACGTCGATTTGTATGCCACTTTCATTTATCGGCACAAAATAACAAAAATTTATAGCTAAAAATCTGAGATTAAAGAATATTTGATTTCTCTAACCCAGATCAAATTATTAATCATTCACTCTTTTACTACCTAAACTCGGTAAATTAAATATACTGTTCGAAGTAAGTTTTAATCTCACCTGTTTTATTTATAAAGAACGCATATTAAAACTATTTTTGCAGAAGACGTTACAAGCACGTTGGAGCCTATAAAAAAACCGGGCGTAAAGCCCGGTTCTTTTTTCTGACGAGACTGGCTCTACTCACTCAACCCGCGATTTTCCAGCATCGGTTCAATCTTCGGATCGTGCCCGCGCCACTGCCGATAAAGTTCAGCCAGATCCGTGCTGTTACCACGGGACAAAATCGCCTCGCGGAATTTTTGCCCGTTTTCACGAGTCAGGCCGCCCTGTTCAACAAACCACTGATAGCCGTCGTCCGCCAGCATTTGCGTCCACAGGTAGGCGTAATATCCCGCCGCGTAGCCGCCGCCGAAAATATGGGCAAAATAGCTGCTGCGATAGCGCGGCGTTACGGCGGACAGATCCAGCCCCTCTTTTTTCAGTGCTGCCGCTTCAAACGCGTCAACGCTCGAAACGGCTTCGCTAATCCCGTGCCAGTTCATGTCCAGCAGCGCGGCAGCCAGCAGCTCCGTCATGTCATAACCCTTGTTGAAATGGGTCGCGTTGAGCATGCTTTCACGCAGCGCCTCCGGCATCGGTTCACCGGTTTCGTAATGGCGGGCGTAGTGGGTAAACACCTGCGGATGGCTGGCCCAGTGTTCGTTGATCTGCGACGGGAATTCAACGAAATCGCGCGGCGTATTGGTCCCGGAGAGCGTGGCGAAACGCTGGCTGGCAAACAGACCGTGCAGCGTATGGCCAAACTCGTGGAACAGGGTGATCACGTCATCCCAGGAGAGAAGCGCAACGCCGCCGTTAGCCGGTTTTTGGTAGTTACAGACGTTGTAGATCACCGGACGGGCAGCTAGCTCGAAGGATTGCTCGACGAAATTCCCCATCCAGGCCCCGCCCTGCTTGGAATCGCGGGCAAAGAAGTCGCCGTAAAACAGCGCCATGCCCTCACCGGTGTGGTCGAAAATTTCCCAGACGCGGACGTCCGGGTGATACACCGGGATATCGAAGCGCTCCACAAAGCGGATGCCAAACAGCTGGCTTGCGGCCCAGAATACGCCGTCGTGCAAAACGGTATTGAGCGCAAAATAGGGTTTGATTTGCGATTCATCGAGGGCATATTTTGCCTGACGCACGCGCTCGGCATAAAAGGCCCAGTCCCAGGCCTGCACGGTGAAACCGCCCTGTTCGTCATCAATCACTTTCTGAATATCGGCCTGCTCGCGCTCAGCACGGGCACGGGCAGCAGGCACAATGCCGCGCATAAAGGTCAGCGCGGCGTCCGGAGTTTTCGCCATCTGGTCGGCGATACCCCAGCTGGCGTAATCCTCAAAGCCCAGCAGGCGGGCCTGCCGCGCACGCAGCGCCGTAAGGCGGAGGATCAGATCGCGAGTGTCGTTTTCATCCCCTTTCTGGGTGCGCGTCCAGCCAGCGTTGAACAGGTTTTCGCGGGTCTGACGATTGCGCAGCGCGGAAAGAGTGGGCTGCTGGGTCGTGTTCAGAAGCGGGATCAGCCAGCGATCGTTTAGCCCTCGCTCCGCGGCAGCCTGCGCCGCGTCGGCAATCTCGCTGGCGCTGAGCCCATCAAGCTGGTGCGCGTAATCCACCACCAGCCCGCCCGTCTTATCGGCAGCCAGCAGACGCTGGTTGAACTGGCTGGTCAGGGTCGCCGCCTCGGTATTCAGCGCCTTCAGCTCGGCTTTTTCCGTTTCATTGAGACGCGCGCCGGCCAGAATAAACCGCTGATACGTCTCCTCGACCAGCCGGCGGGATTCGGCGTCCAGCGCGGCACGGTCCTGCCAGACGCTCTCCACGCGGGCGAAAAGCACGTCATTCAGCCAGATGTCGTTCGCCAGCGCGGCAAGCTCGGTGGAGAACTCTTCCTCAAGCTCCTGCAGGTACGTATTGGTATTCGCGGAGGTCATGGCGAAGAACACGCTGCTGACGCGCGAGAGCATGGCACCGCTTTTCTCCAGCGCCAGCACGGTGTTGGTGAAGTCCGGCGCAGCGGTTTGGGACACAATGGCGTTTACGTCCGCCCGCTTCTGGCGAAGCGCTTCATCGAAGGCCGGGCGATAGTGATCGTCGGTGATTTCATCAAAATGGGGGGCCTGATAGGGCAGCAGGCTGATGTCAAAAAAGGGATTCGTGGCCGTCATCTTTCGCTCCTGAGTACGGGTATCCTCCCAGAGTAGGCCAGGCCGCCATCCCCTGCAACGCCGTCATACAAATGTTGCCTTAACGCACCCTCTGCGGCCGTGCTATGTTAGTACAACACAAAAAGCGTTGAGGAACAGTGAGATGATTATTTTAGTTACCGGGGCAACGGCAGGTTTTGGTGAAAGCATCACGCGTCGCTTCGTCGCCAACGGGCACAAGGTTATTGCCACGGGCCGTCGTCAGGAGCGCCTGCAGGAGCTGAAGGACGAATTAGGCGACAGCATCCTGACCGCGCAGCTGGACGTGCGTAACCGCGCGGCCATTGAAGAGATGATTGCCAACCTGCCCGCCGAGTGGCGCGCCATCGACGTGCTGGTCAACAATGCCGGTCTGGCGCTAGGCATGGAGCCAGCCCACAAAGCCAGCGTTGAAGACTGGGAAAACATGATCGACACCAACAACAAAGGGCTGGTCTATATGACCCGCGCGGTGCTGCCGGGCATGGTCGAGCGCAACCGCGGCCACATTATCAACATTGGCTCCACCGCCGGAAGCTGGCCTTACGCAGGCGGCAACGTCTATGGCGCGACGAAAGCGTTTGTGCGCCAGTTCAGCCTTAACCTGCGTACCGACCTGCACGGCACCGCCATTCGCGTCACCGATATCGAGCCGGGTCTGGTGGGCGGCACCGAGTTTTCCAACGTGCGTTTCAAAGGCGATGACGCGAAAGCGGGCAAAACCTACGAAAATGCTAACGCGCTGACGCCGGAAGATGTGACCGAAACGGTCTGGTGGGTGGCGACGCTGCCAAAACACGTCAACATCAATACCGTGGAAATGATGCCAGTCAGCCAGAGTTTTGCAGGACTTAGCGTCCATCGTGGCTAAATCCGCCCTTCCCGGCCTGCGGGCCGGGTCTGTTTCGGGTTATAAAAGAATGGTAGTATGTTCAGGCTAACTCTCTGAGAAATGACAACTCATGGCCGCTGAATCGCAACTCAATCCCACCCAGCCCGTTAACCAGCAAATCTATCGCATTTTGCGACGTGATATTGTCCATTGCCTGATCCCACCGGGAACGCCGCTTTCTGAAAAAGAGGTCTCCGTGCGTTTTGACGTTTCCCGTCAGCCGGTACGTGAAGCGTTTATTAAGCTTGCTGAAAACGGACTGATTCAGATCCGCCCGCAGCGCGGCAGCTACGTGAACAAAATTTCACTCTCTCAGGTACGCAACGGCTGTTTCGTTCGCCAGGCCATTGAATGCGCGGTGGCGCGCCGCGCCGCAACGCTTATCAACGACAACCAGTGTTACCAGCTTGAGCAGAACCTGCATCAGCAGCGGATTGCGATTGACCGCAAGCAGCTCAATGATTTCTTCCAGCTTGATGATGAATTCCACCAGAAGCTGGCGCAGATCGCGGATTGTCAGCTGGCCTGGGACACCATCGAGAACATCAAGGCCACCATTGACCGCGTGCGCTATATGAGCCTCGATCACGTCTCCCCGCCGGAAATGCTGCTCCGACAGCATCATGATATTTTCAGCGCGCTGGAAAAACGCGACCCGGACGGTGTGGAAAAAGCGATGACGCTGCATCTGCAGGAAATTAGCGAATCCGTGCAGCTTATTCGTCAGGAAAATAGCGAGTGGTTTAGCGAAGAGTAATATTCGCCGCCCCTTTCGGGTACGGCGGCGTGATTAGCGAACGACTAACACCGGGATCGTGGCGTAGCGCAGAATAGATTCCGCATTTGAACCCAGCAGATGAGTGGTGATGCTCGGGTTTTTCGACCCGATGACAATCGCATCATATTCCCCCTCCTTGCTCAGCCTGATAATTTCATCCCTGACGTTGCCAAAACGCACCATGCTGTGAATATTCTCTGGGGCGATATCGAACAGTCTTTTTAACTCGTTCATTTTCTTACCGGATTCTGCGGTCATATACTCTTCAAACTTTTTAATATCGGCGTTGAACCCGCGCAGCAGAGACCGGCTGCTGGCAGGCAGAATGTTGACCAGGGTAATCGACGCGCCCTCAGCCTTTGCAAGGTTTGCCGCGTGGCGAACCGCTTTGTCGCTCAAATCCATTTCAAACACGTCTACAGGCATCAAAATGTTCTTATACATAAGCCTGACTCCTTATTCCGATGAAGGGTTATTTCCTGCATACAGGATGACATCGGAAATATAAACCAACCCTCAACGCTTCCCTGTCGAAACTATCAATTAATGAAAATAATGGTCCACTTTGTAAATTACCGTCCTGAACCGTCAGCGCCAGACGAAATAAAGAAAAAAGTGTGAGTTTGATCAAAAACAAAAACATGAAGCGCGGACAGGCGTATTTATATGCCCCGTGAACGGCATAACCCGAAATAGCGCCGTAACGAACAGGTTAGAGAGGAGAAAATACCATGATGACATACGACCGTAACCGCAATGCAATCACCACCGGCAGCCGCGTCATGATTAGCGGCACGGGCAAAACCGGCGTGATTAAAGCGATCCACAGCGACGGGCTGGATGCCGCGCAGGTGCGCCGCAGCAAAACGGTTGAAGTGGAAGGATGCGAAGGTAAGTTCGAGCCGATTGAGCTGATTCGCCTTGGGATGCACTAAGCTGTGCGCAGACATGCCGCCGCGCACGGCGGCATGTGCTGAATTACCGTTGAGACGCGTACTGCGCCACGGTCGCTTTCGCGCCTTTTTGCAGCAGCGTCCGGTACGCTGTCATCACCGCAGCCACAAAGCGCGGCTCCTGCGGTAACTCTTTACCAAAGATGGCCTCAATGCCGAGCAGCGCGTTAACCCGACTTTCCCCTTCCGCACTTCCCTTCACCGCCGCCTGAATCACCGCCAGCTGCGGATCGCTCACGTCGATGGCGTTACCCTGCTCGTCCACGCCGCCAACATAACGCATCCACCCTGCCACGCCCAGCGCCAGCAGTGGGAAAGGTTTCTGATGCACCAGGTGCCAGCGCACGGAGTCCAGCATACGCTGCGGGAGCTTCTGGCTGCCGTCCATCGCGATTTGCCATGTCCGATGGCGCAGGGCCGGGTTGCTGTAGCGTGCAATCAGGAGATCGGCATAGCGACCTAAATCAACCCCCTTCACTTTCAGCGTGGGCGCCTGCTCGTTAAGCATCAGCGTATGCGCGGCGAGGCGGTAGTTCTCATCTTCCATACAGTCGTTGATATGCGGGTAACCGGCCAGATAGCCCAGGTACGCCAGGAAGGAGTGGCTGCCGTTGAGCATGCGCAGCTTCATCTCTTCAAACGGGATCACGTCTGACACCAGCTCGGCACCGGCTTTTTCCCACTCGGGACGTCCTGCCACAAAGTTATCCTCGATCACCCACTGGCGGAACGGTTCACAGGCGACCGCCGCCGGGTCACGCACGCCGGTCAGCTGCTCAATTTTATCCAGCGTATCGGGAGTGACCGCCGGCACGATGCGATCCACCATGGTTGACGGGAAGGTGACGTTAGCCTCGATCCAGTCCGCCAGCTCGCCGTCTACCGCTCGGGCGTAAGCACAGGTCACATTGCGCATCACGTGGCCGTTCTCCGGCATGTTGTCGCAGGACATCACGCTAAACGCGGGCAGACCCGCCGCTTTGCGACGCGCCAGCGCTTCCACCACCACGCCCGGCGCGGATTTCGGCTGGTGCGGGTTTTGCAGGTCGGCGACGATAAACGGGTGATCGAGCATCAGTTGTCCGGTCGCCGGTGAGTGGCAGTACCCTTTCTCGGTGATGGTCAGCGAGACAATTGCCACCTGCGGTTCGCACATCGCCGCCAGCACGCACTCCAGCCCGTCGACCTGTGCATGCAGCGCTTTTTTAACCACGCCAACCACGCGGGATGTCCATGCGTCGGCAGACATCTCCGCCACGGTGTAGAGGTTATCCTGCGCGTTCAGATCGGCAATCTGCTGCTCGCCGCCAATCAGGTTAACCTCACAGTAGCCCCAGTCGCTGCCGTACTCAGCGGCGAGGATGTCGGCGTATACCGCCTGGTGCGCCCGGTGAAAGGCGCCAAAACCCAGATGAACGATGCGTGGTTGAAGGCTGTCGCGATCGTACTGAGGCAGCGTCGCGTTGGCCTGTAATAAGGTGTTTTCCATGATTAAGACTCGTTAATTAGAAAGCCGTGGACCACTGCCGCGCCTTCAGGAGCGGCAGCGCCTGCTGACTACACCAACTAGAATGGCAGTTGGGGTAAAAAAGTAACTGCCATCAACCATACTGATACTGCCGTTTGAGATTTTGATTTATATTAACTTTTGCTCATGTGGTGTGACATAAAGCTAAAGTTGTGTGACAGGTCACGTAAGTTATGAACCACTAGCGCCGCGAGGAGACCGCGCCGTAACCCACACTCTCTTCTGGAGCGGACTCCGCTGCGTCGTGCGCCGCGCTCAAATCACGGTCGCGCACTTCCGGCATCAGCATCGCCGAGACCAGCCCAATCGCGGAATAGGCCACCAGCATGGCGACGATCGGCCACCAGGAGCCGGTCATATTGCAGAAGATCCCCGCCAGCACCGGACCAAAGCCCACCGCCACCAGACCGCCCGCCTCTTTCGAGATAGCCATACGGGTAAAGCGATTTCGCGAGCCAAACATCTCCGCCATGGTGATATTTTCCAGCGCAAACAGCCCCAGCACGGCGAAGTTATGGATAACGATGATCGAGAGCATGATTGTCCCCGGCGCATAGCTATTATCGACGATGATCGACAGCATCGGATACGCGAGAAGAATGGCGGAGATATTGAGGATAATGTACGGCAGACGGCGCCCTACTTTATCGGAAAGCCAGCCCAGCAGCGGAATGGAGATAAACCCGAGAATGGAGCTTATCATCAGCGCGTCGGTCGGGATGGCTTTATCGAACAGCAGCGTCTGGACCAGATATCCGGCAAGGAACGTCTGGATCAGACCCGAGTTGCCCGCCTGGCCAAAACGCAGGCCGGTAGCCAGCCAGAAGGATTTACTTTTTACCATTGAACCGAGCGAAGTGTCCGGCTGCACGCTTTGCGCGTCGTTCACTTTCTCAAACACCGGGCTCTCTTTCAGGTTCATTCGCAGCCAGATGGCGAAAATCATCACCACGACGCTGGCGAGGAACGGCACGCGCCAGCCCCAGGCAATCAGCTCTTCACGGTCGAGAGCAAAGAACATCACCGCCCAGATCGCCGTTGCGCTCAGCGTCCCGCAGTTTGTGCCCATCGCCACCAGCGAGGAGATGATGCCGCGTTTGCCTTTCGGCGCGTACTCCGCCAGCATGGTCCCGGCCCCGGAAATCTCCGCCCCGGCGCCCAGGCCCTGGATGATACGCAGCGTCACCAGCAGAACGGGAGCAAAAATCCCAATCTGGGCGTAGGTCGGCAGGACGCCAATCAGCGTGGTGCAGATCCCCATCATGGTGATGGTGATAAACAGCACCTTCTTACGACCAATGCTGTCGCCCATTCTGCCGAAGATAAAGGCGCCGACAATGCGTGCTATGTAGCCTGCGCCGTATGTCCCCATCGCGAGGATCAGCGCCATCGCGGCTGACTGTTCCGGGAAGAAGATCTCGTGAAAGACCAGGGCAGCCCCCAGCGAGTAAAGCTGAAAGTCCATAAACTCCAGGGCGGTGCCCAGCCAGCCGGAAATGGCGGCTTTCACCAGGTCGGAGGTGGTTCTTTGAGGTTGTGCTTGCGTCATAATGGCTATCTCTAAAAGGTAAGATGCGTACCACCAGAGCCTCTCTGCGCAGGCTCTTAACCGCGTATAGGATTATTGTCCGAACGTGAGTAAGACTTTGCAGCACTGCCGCTGGTCTTTTTCAAACAGTTCGATGGCGTCTGTTACATGGTGATAGTCAAAGGTATGGGTGATCAGTTTGTCCGGGTCGATCAGCCCCTTCTTCAACCAGTCGATGACGACCGGGAATTTGTTGGCATTGAGGCGCGAGGAGAAGATCGCCAGCTCTTTGCCGGTGATTCCCTGCTGAACAATCTGGCTCGGCTCGCTGGAGAATCCCATCAGCACGATACGCGCCGCCGGTGAGGCCAGGGTAATCGCCTCCTGCAAAATCGACGGATGACAGGCGGCATCAATGATTAACGTCGGTTTGATGCCCCTTTCGTCCAGCGCGGCCTGCAGCGACCGCTCGCCGTTATTCAACACCCAGTCCGCACCGCTGCGCTGGGCCATTTTCAGGCGTTCGTCGATGCGGTCAACCACGATAACCTGCTTCACCTTATAGACGCCCTTCAGCGCCTGCACGGTGACCAGCCCCATCGGCCCTGCGCCGTAAACCAGCGCGACGTCCTGCCCGGTGGGGCAGGCCTGTCCCGTCACGTTGGCGGCGATGGTGAAGGGCTCAACCATGACGGCGTGTCTATCCGGAATGTCATCGGGGATAGGCCAGGCATTTTTAGCGGGTACCGCCGCGTATTCGCTGAAGCCCCCGTCGCGATGTACGCCCAGCACGACCAGCGAGGTGCAGACGTTCGGTTTTCCGACGGTACACGGATAGCAGTGTCCGCAGCTGATCACCGGATCGACCGAGACGCGCTGGCCCAGACGGGCGCTGTCTACGCCCTCGCCCACGGCGTCAATCACGCCAAAAAACTCGTGCCCGATCGTGCGTGGGTATTTCGCAAACGGGTTATGGCCGCGATAGATGTGGCTGTCCGAACCGCAGATCCCCGCCAGCGTGATTTTGACGCGAACTTCACCCGGGCCTGGCTGCGGAAGTGGCCGCTCTTCAATCACCAGCTGGTTTGGCTGTTGAATCACTACGCTTTTCATCGTTCGCTCCTCGTTTACCAGTTCCACAGCGTGCCGTCTTCAAGACGGGCCACCGGCAGATAGGCCGGATCGTACGGATACTTCGCCGCCAGCTTTTCATCAAACTCGACGCCCAGCCCCGGCTTGTCGCCCGGATGCATGTAGCCGTTATCAAAGCGCCAGCTGTGCGGGAAGACTTCCAGCATCTGTTCGGAGTAGCCCATATATTCCTGGACGCCAAAGTTTGGCACCCACAGGTCGAAATGCAGCGCGGCGGCGTGGCACACAGGCGAGAGATCCGACGGGCCGTGCGAGCCGGTTCGCACCTGGTAGAGCGAGGCGAAGTCCGCGATGCGACGCATCCCGGTGATCCCACCCGCGTGGGTAATGGTGGTGCGGATATAGTCGATGAGCTGCTCTTCGATGAGCTGCTTGCAGTCCCAGATGCTGTTAAACACTTCGCCCACGGCAATTGGCGTGACGGTGTGCTGGCGAATGAGGCGGAAGCAGGCCTGGTTTTCCGCAGGCGTTGGATCTTCCATCCAGAACATGCGGAATTCTTCAATGCTCTTGCCGAAGCGCGCCGCTTCGATTGGCGTCAGGCGGTGGTGCATGTCATGCAGAAGATGTTCATTGAAGCCGAATTTACTGCGCACCGCGTCGAACAGCTTCGGTGTGAAATCGAGGTATTTTTCGGTCGACCACAGCTGCTCTTCCGGCCAGTCGCCTTTGGTCGCAGGCTCGTAGGCCAGCCCCTTCCCTTTGGCCATGCCGTAGGTGGTTTTCATGCCCGGCACGCCGCACTGCACGCGGATCGCCTTAAAGCCCATCTCCTTATGGCGGGCGTAATCTTCCAGCACGTCGTCAATGGTGTGACCGGTCGTGTGGCAGTAAACCATCACGCCTTCGCGGGATGCGCCGCCCAGCAGCTGGTAGAGCGGCATGTTGGCCGCTTTGGCTTTGATGTCCCACAGCGCCATGTCCACGGCGGAGATGGCCGACATGGTGACCGGACCGCGACGCCAGTAGGCGCCTTTATAGAAGAACTGCCAGACGTCTTCGATGCGGTGCGCATCGCGGCCAATCAGCTGCGGGCAGAGGTGGTCTTTCAGGTAGGAAGCAACGGAGAGTTCACGCCCGTTCAGCGTAGCGTCACCGAGGCCGACAATCCCCTCGTCGGTGGTGATTTTAAGGGTGACAAAGTTCCGCCCCGGGCAGGTAACAAACACGTCAGCCGCGACAATCTTCATAATTCCTTTCCTTACATCATTCGTTGTGATGCTGGAAACTTACCCACTAACCAGACTACCATACAAGTATAATGATCATAAAATCAGCTAACGATCACAAAACCGGGGGATCAGGCCCGTCCCCATCCCGCCACAATAATCAGCATTCCGCACAGGGCAATCAGCGCGCCGGCCCAGTCGTACGCGCTGAGCCTGACGCCGTCCACCACGCGTAGCCACAGCAGCGCGGTACAGACATAGACGCCGCCGTAAGCGGCGTAGACGCGGCCGCTCGCGGCAGGATGCAGCGTTAACAGCCAGACAAACAGGGCCAGCGCGACGCTTGCCGGGATGAGCAGCAATACGGATCCCCCCTTCTTCAGCCAGAGCCAGGGCAAGAAGCAGCCGATGATTTCGCATAGCGCGGTGGCAAAAAAAAGCAGCGTCGTTTTGAGCATAGTTAACGTCAGGTGAGGATCTATTTAGACATCATACCTGATGATATCCTTTACTTTTCCATACCTGCTCCGCGGGTATGCCGTCTTTTCGCTTTGGTGTAGAATCTGTTCGGGATAACTTGATTATCTGCACCCGTCTAAAAGGAAACGCTATGACCACATTAAGCAAACGCCTTTGTCTGACAGCCCTGCTGGCGCTGTCATCGTTCGCTTTTGCCGCCTCTGCGACAGCGGAAACCAGCAAGCTCATTATTGAGTCTGGTGACAGCGCGCAAAGCCGCCAGAACGCCGCCATGGACAAAGAACAATGGAATGACACCCGCAGCCTTCGCCACAAGGTCAACAAACGTGCTGAGAAAGAGTGGGATAAAGAAGATGTCGCTTTTGACGCGCGCGATAAGTGCCAGCAAAGTGCAAACGTCAACGCCTACTGGGAGCCAAACACCCTGCGCTGCCTGGATCGCCGCACTGGCCGCACGGTAGCCCCGTAATGTCGGCGCCCTGCGACGTTAAGCTTCGCCCGCTGGAGCGTGAAGACCTGCGCTTCGTCCACCAGCTCGACAATAACGCCAGCGTGATGCGTTACTGGTTCGAAGAGCCGTACGAGGCTTTTGTTGAGCTGTCCGATCTCTACGATAAGCACATTCACGATCAGAGTGAACGTCGTTTTGTGGTGGAGTGTGAAGGCGAAAAAGCCGGACTTGTGGAGCTGGTTGAAATCAACCATGTTCACCGTCGGGCGGAGTTTCAGATCATCATCTCCCCTGAACATCAGGGAAAAGGCCTTGCCTCACGGGCAGCGAAGCTGGCAATGGATTACGGGTTCAACGTTCTGAATCTCTACAAGCTTTACCTGATTGTGGATAAAGAGAACGAGAAAGCGATCCATATCTACCGCAAGCTGGGCTTTATGGTGGAAGGCGAGCTGATTCACGAGTTCTTTATCAACGGCGAATACCGCAATACCATTCGCATGTGCATCTTCCAGCATCAGCACCTGGCCGGACACAAGCCGTCAGGCGCCAGCCTGCTGAAACCGACCGCGCAGTAACCTGCGCGGTTTTATTCTCAGTAGTATTCAATCGTGTTTTTAATGGTGTATTTGCGCTCAACGGCAGGTTTGACGCTATCGTCCGTGATCGTCAGGTCGCAGCTCACCGGATTATTGTGTCGATCGTAATCGCAGCTCTGCTTCACGTTGCCCAGCGGCTTATCATTCAACATGCTCACCGCCGAGTAATCCATCCTTTTGCGAACGTCTTTAGACGGCGTCGACTGGACGGACAGATGCTGATCGCCGGAGACGGTGGTTTTGCCCAGCGGGTAGCCGTCCGCATCGTAGCGATACTTCACTTCCATCTCTTTGCCGTGCGCCGCCACCACAAAACCGTTGTCGTCGGTATCCCACGTTATCCCGGCTGACGGCAGTTCGGCCAGCTGGCATTTCCCCTGCAGCTTCACTTTGCGCTGCTGGGTTTCTGCATCAAGGTAGTAATTGGCATCCAGCACCAGCGCCACGCCGGTATTGGCCTCCAGGTCGTGCAGCTCCAGGGTATCGAAACACCCTTCCGTAGACACGGTGCCGGTGACCCGTTTGGACACTTCGCCCTTCTCGTTGAGCAGCGTCTGGGTGAAGTCTTTCACCGGGCCGCGCAGCGGATCAAAATCAAATTCGTTCGAGAAACTCGCCATTTCGGGCGTAAACGACAGCGGCGCGGAGATGTTGTCGCACCCCACCAGTGTTGCTGCCAGTAGCGTTATCGCTGCGTATTTCTTCACATCATTTACCAATAGAATGAAAGGATTGTTGCTCTCATTGTATCAAATAGAATAGTAGCGATGGATAGCATTTTGGAAATTCATGCCCTCGCGTTCACTGTGGCTAAAAATTATTTTTTATCCCACCTGATATGCACTTACTGATGTTGAACAGCCCCAAATACTGATAAAATGCATAAAATTGGTCCAACTATTCAGTCTTTAAGGTACGTTGAAAGGATGATAACTTTTATAATCAATCTTAAACACTCGCGCGAACGCCGTGCCAAAATGGAGTCTCAACTGTTAAAGTTGAATATTGCACACGAGTTTGTTGAAGCAGTTGATGGTCGGGAAATGACGGAAACTGAACGTAAAAATGTTACACGTGAGGTAAATTATGCTTTCCTTCCGGGTGAAGTGGGTTGCGCGCTAAGTCATCAAAAAATATATAAAAAAATAATAAATGAAAATATAGAAGCAGCGCTGATTCTTGAAGATGATGTTGTACTTAGTAGCGATCTTCGCGAAATATTAAATAATATTACACTTAGCAAGACTAAGCCCGAGATTATACTCCTTAGTCGGGTCAATAAATATTACAAAAAGTCAATTAAAAACATATGCGGCTCATATAATCTACACAAGACGCACCAGGCCACAACAGCGCATGCCTATATTATTAATGAAAAAGCTGCCCACAGGCTCCTTACGAACCTTTATCCTGTGTGGATGGTTTCTGATAAATGGAGCTTATTCGAAGATCTCTCTTTGGCTAAAATTCATTCGTTAGTGCCTTATCCAGTTCGTCTTTCTGAAGATGCTAATGCGTCAACCATTAATGAATCTAAAGGAGATGCCGTGCTGGATGCCAAAAAGAAACAAATATGGGATGCACTGATGCAGGAAAGACCTTTAGCAGCAAAACTTCGTCACCGTTATCGCCGTGCCATTACTCCGTTATTCAATACAATTATCAATCAGGGTAAAGGATAAGCTTACTTTTGTGTTTTGATTACTACCAGGGCGTCGAGTCACTTCCAGGACTATTCAGAAAGATGCGCACAAAAACAAAAGGTTACCTTTATCCTGCTATGCTTAACGTTCACACAGAGAAAAGGAGCTACAGATGAAACGGTTACCCTGGATTACCGCCCTGCTGTTAATGAGTGCCTCAACCGCCGCGCTGGCGGCACCGGATTCCTGCGAGCGCGTGAAAAGCGACATTCAGCAGAAAATTATCAACAACGGTGTGCCTGAATCAGGTTTTACGCTGAGCATTGTGCCGAACGATCAGGCCGACCAGGCGGGCACGCAGGTGGTAGGCCACTGCGCCAACGACAGCTTTAAAATTTTGTACACCCGCTCAGGCAACGGGGCTGCTGAAGCGCAGTAATTTACCCTCAATCCCCTTTGGTTTGATGAGGATTAAGATTTAATACCCCCAAATCAGTAACACTCACCCCATCATTAGCCCGGTTATCATTTCGGGAGAAATAATACGTAATTATAATGATGGGGTGAGCCATGTCCGATACTGAACATCACGGCGGGATTAGCCGTCGAACTCTCGTGAAATCTACGGCAATAGGGTCTCTGGCGCTGGCCGCCGGTGGGATCTCGCTTCCTTTTGGTTTAAAAAGCGCCGCCGCGGCGGTGAAGAACGCCGTCCAGCCTGTTGAAGATAAAGTGGTGTGGGGCGCCTGCTCGGTCAACTGCGGCAGCCGCTGCGCGCTGCGTCTGCACGTCCGCGACGACGAAGTGTACTGGGTCGAAACGGATAACACAGGTGAAGATATTTACGGTAACCATCAGGTGCGCGCCTGCCTGCGCGGGCGTTCTATTCGCCGTCGGATCAATCACCCTGACCGTCTCAACTACCCGATGAAACGCGTGGGCAAACGCGGTGAAGGCAAGTTCGAGCGCATCACATGGGATGAAGCGCTGGACGCCATCACCGCCAGCCTTAAAAACGTGGTCAGCAAATACGGCAACGAAGCGGTGTATATTAACTACTCCTCCGGGATTGTCGGCGGCAATATCACCCGCTCCTCCCCTTACGCTTCGCTGGTGGCGCGCCTGATGAACTGCTACGGCGGTTTCCTGAGCCACTATGGCACCTACAGCACGGCGCAAATCGCCTGCGCCATGCCCTACACCTACGGCAGCAACGACGGGAACAGCACCTCTGATATTGAAAACAGCAAACTGGTGGTGATGTTCGGCAATAATCCGGCGGAAACGCGCATGAGCGGCGGCGGGATTACCTATTATCTGGAGCAGGCCCGCGAGCGCTCAAACGCGCGAATGATCGTTATCGACCCGCGCTATACCGATACGGCAGCCGGACGCGAAGATGAATGGATCCCGATCCGTCCGGGTACCGATGCCGCACTGGTGGCGGGTATTGCCTGGGTTTTGATCGACGAAAACCTGGTCGACCAGACTTTTCTCGATAAATACTGTGTTGGCTACGACGAAAAAACGCTGCCGGAAGGCGCGCCCGCTAACGGCCACTACAATGCGTACATTCTCGGCCAGGGCGATGACAACACGGCGAAAACGCCGGAGTGGGCCTCACGCATCACCGGCATTCCGGCGGATCGTATCATCAAGCTGGCCCGGGAAATCGGCTCCGCGAAACCGGCCTATATCTGCCAGGGCTGGGGACCACAGCGCCAGGCGAACGGCGAGCTGACGTCTCGCGCCATCGCCATGCTGCCGATCCTTACCGGAAATGTGGGCATCGACGGCGGCAACAGCGGCGCACGCGAGTCGACATACACCATTACCATCGAACGTATGCCGATACCGGATAACCCGGTCAAAACGCAAATCTCCTGCTTCAGCTGGACGGACGCCATCGCCCGCGGACCGGAGATGACCGCCCTGCGCGACGGCGTGCGTGGGAAAGATAAGCTGGACGTGCCGATTAAGTTCATCTGGAACTACGCGGGCAATACCATCATCAACCAGCACTCCGATATCAATAAAACCCACGATATCCTGCAGGATGAAAGCAAGTGCGAAATGATTGTCGTCATCGACAATTTCATGACTTCTTCAGCGAAGTATGCCGATATCGTGCTGCCGGACCTGATGACCGTCGAGCAGGAAGATATCATTCCTAACGATTACGCGGGAAATATGGGCTACCTGATTTTCCTCCAGCCCGTGACCGCGCCGAAGTTCGAGCGTAAGCCGATCTACTGGATCATGAGCGAAGTGGCGAAACGCCTCGGGCCGGATATCCATCAGAAATTCACCGAAGGACGCACGCAGGAACAGTGGCTGCAGTTCCTGTATGCCAAAATGCTCGCAAAAGATCCTCAGCTTCCGTCATATGACGAGCTGAAAAAAATGGGCATCTATAAGCGCAAAGATCCGAACGGACACTTCGTGGCCTATAAAAAATTCCGCGAGAACCCGGAAGCCAATCCTCTGAAAACGCCATCGGGCAAGATTGAAATATACTCCAGCAAGCTGGCAGAGATTGCGGCCACCTGGGAGCTGGAAAAAGATGAAACCATCAGCCCTCTGCCCGT
The DNA here is from genome assembly GCF_003144775.1 of Enterobacter sp. CGMCC 5087. Taxonomy (NCBI): domain Bacteria; kingdom Pseudomonadati; phylum Pseudomonadota; class Gammaproteobacteria; order Enterobacterales; family Enterobacteriaceae; genus Enterobacter; species Enterobacter sp. CGMCC 5087. The sequence goes on from NZ_QFXN01000030.1 coordinate 45,092, forward strand.
CTACGCCTCAACCTTTGACGGCTGGGACGCACCCGATCGCGCGCAGTTCCCGCTGCAGCTGTTTGGCTTCCACTTCAAAGCCCGAACCCACTCGAGCTACGGTAACGTCGACGTGCTGAAAGCGGCCTGCCGCCAGGAGGTGTGGCTTAATCCTGTCGATGCTGCAAAACGCGGCATTAAAAACGGCGATACGGTGCGCGTCTTTAATAGCCGCGGCGAGGTGCGAATTGAAGCGAAGGTCACGCCGCGCATCATGCCCGGCGTGAGCGCCATGGGCCAGGGCGCCTGGCACGATGCCAATATGAGTGGCGATCGTATCGACCACGGCTCATGCATCAACACGCTGACGACCCATCGACCTTCTCCGCTGGCAAAAGGCAACCCGCAGCACACCAATCTGGTGCAGATTGAGAAGGTGTAGAGGGTGAAACGCGAGACCCTGGTTTATTCTATGGTCAGTATTATCGGTTAACACAGTTGCGCGGGCGTCATCCGCGCGAGCAAGGAAGGTTTAATGAAAGACGTCTCACATCGTGAATCGTTCGCGTTCAGCGCCCGGGTGCTGGGCGCGCTGTTTTATTTCTCGCCGGACAGCGAGCAGGCCGCGCCGCTGGTGAGAGCGCTCACCGCTGGCGAATGGATTCAGGACTGGCCCCTGCCATCGGAAACGCTGCAGCCCGTTGCCGATACCTTTGCCTCATCTTCCGATGAGCCGCTGGCGGACGCCTGGCAACGGCTGTTTATTGGCCCGTATGCCCTGCCCGCTCCCCCGTGGGGTTCCGTCTGGCTGGACCGTGAATCCGTATTGTTTGGTGACTCGACCCTCGCGCTGCGCCAGTGGATGCGTGAGAACAATATCGCGTTTGAGATGCAGCAGAATGAGCCGGAAGATCATTTTGGTACGCTGCTGCTGCTGGCGGCGTGGCTGGCCGAGAATGGCCGCGAGTCGGAGTGCGCTCAGCTTCTGGCGTGGCACCTGCTGCCGTGGAGCACCCGCTTCCTGTCGGTGTTTGTCGACAACGCCGGGCATCCGTTTTATACCGCGCTGGGCAGACTTACGCAGCTGACGCTCGCGGACTGGCGAGCTGGGCTGCTTATTCCGGTTGCGGAAAAAACGCTGTATCGCTAAGGGATGTGGCTTGCTCGCGGTTGGCGGGCAAGCCTTTAGCTTATACCTCGCCACCTGATTCACTCGCACTCTCTTTGCTTTGAATGAACCGAAGTGCCAGATAGAGGTCTGGCGCCAGAATCATGTCATCATCATTCATCGTTGGCCGGCTATCTTTAAACCAGCGCGTTAATTCCGTTTTTCTGCCCGCAAGAATTAACGTAATCTCTCGACCTTTCAGGTCGCGCTTTAACTCATTTATGGTTGCCAGAACGCTGATATCTGAATAGGTGAAGCAAGCCACGGCATCAATGACCACCCATTTAGGCTGTACTGCTGCACCATCAACCAGGTTCAATACCCGACGTTTAAAATAAGCCACGTTAAAATAGGTCAACGGGGAGTTAAATCGATACATCAGCACGCCCGGGACCATTTTAATATCGGTTGTATTACCTAATGAGTGAATCATGCCATCGTCGTCAGTGCCCAGTAAGTGCTCGGAGGGACGAAACACCGTACGCAGGAACTGTAACAGGCCAAGCAACACCGCAAGGCCGATCCCCTGGATAACGCCGATAATTAACACACAGCCAAACGTGAAAAAGGCCAGGCGAAATGCCTGTTTATTTCTTCGCCTCAGATTCCACAACCCGCGCAGATCAATTAATGACCAGGATGCGTACATCAAAACAATACCTAATGCAGATACCGGAATAAATTGTAATGGCTGAGTGAAAAATACTACTACAATACCGATGAGTAAGGCTGCGACGATGGAAACCAGCTGACTTTTCCCACCCACTGAATCATTAACCGCGGTCCGGGAATCGGCTCCACTGATAGCAAACCCCTGAGATAATCCCGACATGAGGTTCGCAATACCCAGCGCCCGGAACTCTGCATCAGCGTTAATTTCATAGCCATTTTTCGCGGCGAAACTGCGGGCGGTCAGCATCAGGCTGACAAAACTGACCAACGCCAGGTTCAAAGCCGGGATCACTAAATCACGCATCGGACCGGGCTGGAACGCGCCCCAGTTAACGACGGGTAAACCAGGCTGGAAGCCTTCCCCCCCAATAGTGGCAATACCATACTGTTGTGCAGATGTCGCCCATACCAGTAACGTTGTCATCACAATGGCAATCAACGGTGCTGGCCAGTGGCTGCGATACGTTTTGATCGCCATTAAAATAATTAACGTTAAAAGCGATATTCCAACGGTTAATAAATGGCTGTCGGAAAGACGTCCTGGCAAGGCCATTATTTTCTCAATAACCTGCGCTTCGTCGAGTTTTATCCCCAACACCTTGCCTAATTGCCCGACAATAATCGTCACGGCAACGCCATTAAGCAAACCCGTAAGGATGGGATGTGAAAGCAGATCGGCAAGTGCGCCCAGGCGAAACTTACTGGCAAGCAGGCACCACCCGCCCATCATCAACGTCATGATAATTGTCAGCTGCCAGTGCAGTTCGGGATTACCTGCAGAAAGAGGAAACACAACGGCCGCAATCACCGCGCAGGTCGTGGCATCAGGGCCCACAATAAGCTGACGTGAAGAACCAAAGAGTGCATACGCTATCATCGGTAAAACGCAGGAATAGAGCCCCACGATTGCCCCTACACCCGCCAACTCAGCATAAGCAATAGCCACTGGTAGCGCGACAGCCGCAACGGATAACCCGGCTTTAACATCATTTTTTAGCCAGCTTTTATCGTAGGCTAACAAAGTTTGTAAACCTGGCATGTAGTTTAACAATTGTTTTCCGAGCACGTTATTCTCCGGATAGGGATATTAGCCACGTCATGCTGGCACACTTCTCAGTGAGGTTCTGGCTTTCAAATGCTCCGGATTAAGGCGCCACTGTTCAGAATCTAATAACAGTTCAACTATTTATTATTCTGACTGGTGTTAAACATAGTTCAAAAACGACCGCTTGTGACTATTCTTCGTCTGGGAATGTATCGGCTTCAGAAGAATAATGCTGACAAACGCATGCCAGCTTATGCCCGTCAGGATCGCGCAGATAGGCAACATAAAAATCGGGGCCGTACGCGGTTCGTGTCCCTGGCATGCCTTCACTCTTTCCTCCCGCAACAAGGCCTGCTGCATGGAAACGTCTGACAAGCTCCGCGTTAGCTGCACGGAATGCGAACATGGTCCCGTTTCCCGCCGTTGCGGGTTGTCGGTCAAAGGGAGGACAAATACAGAAGCTAAACCCCTCATCTGGATTATTTTCATCTCCCCACATTGCCCAGTCCTTGGTCCAGGCAGGCAAGCGTGAATAGCCAAGCACTTTAAAAATCGCGTCATAAAACGTCGCGGCGCGCTGAAGATCATTTGTACCTATAGTGATATAAGTCAGCATCTTATCACATCCTCTTTGCCTTTTTCCGAACAGCGATTATACCTCAGAGGCTATGATTTTAGCGGCGGCAAAAAAAGCTGATTTTCACTCGTGTAAGCGCTTGGGGTAAGGGTTCGCAGAACATGTTCTATCGTAATTTCAGCCCCCAATCCGTGACGTGAATATCTCGAGTTTTGGTATGTATGCTAAAATTTATCCAGCTGAAGATCGAAAATAGTCCTTATAATTACAGTACGTTAGCCAAAGTGAGCGAATATGGATAATATTCCACATAAGCAGACAGATCGGAAAAGATGGCCCACATGGCTGTGGTGCGGAAGTTTTTATCTTTTTACGTTGCATTGCTCTGCAGATGAAATAAATCTGTATTCAATAAATACCGGCTCATACGTTTATCATCTGACGCATAATCGAGGACAATACACGGAGAACTTTGAAAATAAGTTCATATCCGTTGAGAGGAAATTCTCGGATACGTCGAAATACAGTCTTGTGCTAGGGACAATGAAAAACAGCTTTAATGACAGATGCCTGGCTGCCGGCGTAAGAAGAGACTGGGCTGGATGGGATAACGGTTGGGTTTTTAAAGGAATCTATGGCTATGTAGGTGAATTTTTCTTTGATACTTTCGATGATTGTGGTGACCATGGTTCATACCATGATTTTAAAAAAGCAACGGGAATAGGATTTTCGCCCTATATATATCATGGGTTCCAGTATAATTTTACGTCTTATTTTGGAATGGATGTGGGTATTATCATACCTTCCGTGTTTGTCATTACGGCACAATGGAGCTTTAGATAAATCCGTCAACCACGTGTGCAGTGCTGTAACTTTCTGCAAAGGGAACCGCCCCGCCATCTCAACCGGAGCGGCTTAAATTACCGCAAATGCGTGCTCAAAACGTTAAGCCACCGCAGCCAACATCAAAAACTGTACGTCACCTTCAAACTCCCCGTGGGCGATGTTTTGCGTTGCACAATGGGGCTATCACCCGCATCCCCCGTCAGTTGCGTAACGCCCGCTGAGGCAAGGACGCTCCAGCGCGAGGTGAGCCTTTGGGTCCAGTCCAGATTCATCGACCAGGCATAAATCCCGGCCCCGGCGTCATGTCGGGCAAAACCCGATGCGCTCGACTGGGCGGCACTGACCCCGTAGTAGGTCTGCATGTACTTGTCGGATCCCCAGCTGCCGGTCAGCGTCAGCGTCACCTCATTTTTTGGTGAGGTGTAGAACGGGCTGGAAATGCCGAAATGAACCGCTTCACCGTTGTCTCTTTCTGAAACCGGTACCTCTGCCTGCATCTGCAGGTGAAGCCAGTCGGTCACCCTGTACTCAAGCCCGGGCACAACGATTGCCGAGCCTTTTATCTCGCCCATTCCTCGCAGCTCGTTGCTGCCGGAGCTGATGGAATCGCTGCTCACGTCTTTATCTTTACGCCCAACTCGATAGCTCAGCGCGGCGCTGTAGTCCAGGTTGCCGATGTTGTTGCCGTAACCGATCCCTCGCGTGGTGCCGATAAAGAAACCGTTTGCCATGGCGTAATCCACCACCTGAGCCGCACTGACGCGGGTTTTATCGGAACCCGAGTAGCGCGGCGCGACGTCCACGCCGCCCCCCAGCGTTAAGACGTTACCCTGACTCTGTTCTGCCGCCAGTGCAGGCATGGCCAGTAACGCCAGAACGAAGCCCGGCACGATGGTTTTCAGGCTGCGGCCCGAAAGTAAATGGGGGAACGTATGACGAAGTTCGATGTTTCTCATTAAAGAAGCCCTTTTGGATTCAAATGACGATGCATGCGGTTAACCGCCATAACGCCCATTTTGAATACCGACCCTAAGGTTCTTTTGAGCCGAACATGAAGAAACACTGAAGCGCGAGCAGGCGCTGTAAACCGGGCAGGTTTCCTGATACCGTTTTTTTCTTAAGATGTTCTTCATTCACGGTTGATACAGTTGCCAGTGTGAAAATTTTACTAATCGAAGACGACCTGGATCTCGGCAACGGCGTACGTATCGCCCTCTCGGATCAAGGATTTGACGTCATATGGGTTCGCCGTAAAGAGGATGCGCTGCATCAGCTGGACGTCTGCGTGCCGGAACTTATTTTGCTCGACCTGGGGCTGCCCGACGGCGACGGCATGAGCCTGATGGCGCGTTTGCGTCAGCAGCTCAAGGGGATCCCGGTCATCATCCTGACGGCGCGAGGCACGCTGCAGGATCGCCTGTGCGGGCTGGATGCCGGTGCGGACGACTATCTCGTCAAGCCTTTTATTCTCGCCGAGCTGCTGGCGCGAGTGAGAGCCCTGGCGCGGCGCAGCTACGGTTTCGAGAATGAAGCGATAGAAATTCGAGGCTTATCGCTTCATGTTCCGACGCGCCGCGTGACGGTGAGCGCGCGCCACGTAGACCTGACGGCGAGTGAATATGCGCTGCTGGAAACGCTGATGCTGCGCGCTGACCGCGTGATTACGCGACGGTTTCTGGAAGAACGGATATTCGGCAACAAAGAGAACCTCAGCAATGCGCTCGACGTGCATATGGGAAACTTGCGGCGAAAAATCGGCGACGGCTATGTGCGGACGGTGCGGGGCGTCGGGTATGTCATTGATACCGTTTCAGTCCAGAAGATGACCGGTTAATGCGAAACGTCTGGTATCACCTGAGACGACCGACGCTGGTACGGCGAATTATCATCGCCCAGATCGTGCTGCTTACCCTGCTGTGGAGTCTTTTTTTAACCTTCATTCTGTGGGATGACCTGCGCAGCCCTCCCATCCTCACGGGCAGTAAGACGTATGAAACCCTTTTTACCCTGGTTGAGAGGATGGACGGACGCCCGCAGGATCGCAGCGCCGTACTGGAAGCCTTCAGCAAGGCGCTGCGTGAGGGCTATGGCGGCGGCGAAGATCCCGCGCTGTCAATCAACTTCATCGTGCGCAAAAATAACGCGATTATTTTTTCATCGCCTGATGCACCAACGGGAGTAACCAACACCCGGTTTGGGGAAATGCAGCGTGTTCAGAGCGATGGTCGTACCTGGACCAGCCGAACCCTTAAATCCGCTCATTCCGACGTGGAGGTCACCCTTTTCACCCCGGCCGGCGGCTGGAACTTCTTTATCTACCTGAACTCGCGCGGCTACTACATCATGCCGCTGCTGGTCTGCTTCCCTTTTCTTCTGTTTCCCGCGTGGCTGTCAATCCGCATTGCGATGCGCCCCTGGAACAAGGTGGTCAATGAAATTACGCTACGCACGCCTGACGATCTCTCCCCTTTAAAAGCCGTTCCCGGACACACGGAGCTTCGCCAGATGGTGGACGCGATCAATGACTTCCTTGCCAGAGTGCGTGAAAGCGCGGAAAGGGAACGGGTTTTCATTGCGGATGCCGCGCACGAGCTGCGTACGCCCCTCGCGGCGATGCGCATCAACGTGGAAGCGCTGCAGTCCTGGGTCATCAGTGAGAACCAGCAGGAGCTGCTTGCGGGGGTGATTCGCAGCAACAGCCGGGCAGCGCGTCTCGTCAACCAGCTGCTTCTGATGATGCACAGCGAAGCGCGCATTGATACGGAAATGGAGCCCGTGCTGCTGACGACGCTCATTCAGGAGCGAATGGCCGAGCTGGAACCGCTGGCGTCTGCGCGCAGGATTGAGCTGGAATTCTTCGCCGAGGATGACATCTGGATCCCGGGAGTCAGGGAACGCCTGGTGTCGCTTATTGATAACCTCATTGAGAACGCCGTGAAGTACAGTCCCGAGGGCGGGCGGATTCAGGTCGATGTCTGCATAGCAGATGGCTTCGCGCGGCTTCGCGTTTCAGATGCAGGGCCCGGTATTCCGGTTGAACTGCGCGAGCGCGTGTTCGACAGGTTTTTCCGCGACCCCAATCAGGTCCAAAGCGGGAGCGGGCTGGGGCTTGCCATCGTCAAAGCGGTGGCGCAGCAACACAACAGCAGCGTAAACCTGAGTACTTCCGCTGAAGGTGGCCTGATGGTGACGGTTGACTTCCCGAACCGCACGTTTTGCTAAATCAGAACAGGGGGTTCGATCGCAAATGCCGCAGATTGCTTCAAAATAATTACCGTATTTGTTATATTGTTGTTTATTGCTTATTCACCTCTGCGGTGCCAAAAAGAACAAGATTCACCGCAACCCAGGACAGAGAAATGTTAGATTACCGCTTCCCGACAGCTTTGCAGATGGTTCTCAGCGTAGCGATGGCGGAGCAATTGGGTGAACGTTCCACGAGTGCGATTCTGGCCTACGGCCTGGAAGCGAACCCGAGCTTCATTCGCAAATTGATGGTTCCGCTGACGCGTGACGGCATTATCGTCTCAACGCTTGGCCGTAACGGCTCAATTCATCTTGGTCGCCCGCCGGAAGAGATCACCCTGCGCGACATCTACCTTTCGGTTATCGAAGATAAAAAGCTGTGGGCGTCGCGCCCTGACGTGCCGGCCCGCTGCGTGGTCAGCGCTAACGCCTGCTGGTACTTCAAATCGATATCCGAAGAAGCCGAGGAGGCTTCGTTAGCGGTACTGGCCCGCCATACCGTGGCAAGCGCCCTGGAAGCGGTCAAAAACGCCGACAGCAGCGGATGGGATCCGCTCCCGGACCTTATTGCCCAGTATCAAAAAACGTCGTAACGTTTTATCTGATGCGAAAAAAAACCGCCTTCACAGTGAAGGCGGTTTTTTATTATCGGCAACGTCCCTATGCGGGCAGAACGTCCCTTTCCTCTTTTTTCCCGCGCGTCACGAACTTACGCAGCGTCACGTAAAACACCGGCGTCAGGAACAGACCAAACAGCGTCACGCCCAGCATCCCGGAGAAGACCGTGATCCCGGTGACGCCGCGCACTTCTGCGCCCGCGCCGTGGCCGAGGATCAGCGGAATAGTCCCGGCAATAAAGGCGATGGAGGTCATCACAATCGGACGTAAACGCAGGCGGCACGCCTCAAGCGCGGCTTCCATAATGCCTTTGCCCTGAATTTCCAGCTCGCGGGCAAACTCCACGATAAGAATCGCGTTTTTACACGCCAGCCCCATCAGCACCACCAGCCCCACCTGCACGAAGACGTTGTTATCGCCACCGGTCAGCCAAACGCCAAACAGCGCGGAGAGCATCGTCATCGGCACGATAAGGATCACCGCCAGCGGCAGCGTCCAGCTTTCATATAGCGCCGCCAGGACGAGGAACGCCAACAGCACCGCGACCGGGAAAACGATCAGCGCCGTATTGCCCTGGGTGGCCTGCTGGAAGCTCAGATCCGTCCATTCAATGTTCATCCCGTTCGGCAGGATCTGCTTAGACATGGCGTCCAGCTGCGTCATCGCCTGCGCAGACGAAAGCACGCGCGGGTCGGCATCGCCAATCAGATCCGCCGCCGGGTAGCCGTTGTAGCGGATCACCGGATCCGGGCCGTAGGTGGTAGTGATTTTCACCATGCTGCCAATCGGCACCATTTCGCCCTGGCTGTTACGGGTGCGTAAATTCGCAATATCTTCCACGCTGTCGCGGAACTGCCCGTCGGCCTGCGCCATCACGCGCCAGGTACGGCCGAACTGGTTGAAGTCATTCACGTAAGACGAGCCAAGATAGGTTTGCAGCGTACCGAAAAGATCGGTCAGCAATACGCCCTGCGCTTTCGCCTTGTCACGGTCGACCTGCACGTCCAGCTGCGGAACGTTAGCCTGGTAGGTTGAGATCGGGAAGTGCATTCCCGGCGTCTGCATAATCGCACCGGACATGGTGTTTACCGCGTTTTGCAGCGCGCCATACCCCAGACCGCCTCGGTCCTGAATGTACAGAGAATAGCCCGACCCCTGACCCAGCCCTAAAATCGGCGGCGGCAGAATGGAGAAGCCAAACCCTTCCTGAATTTGCGCGATTTTCGCGTTGATCTCCGCGTTAATTTCCGCCGCAGTATGTTTACGCTGGTCGAACGGCTTCAGGCCAAAGAAGACCGTGCCGGTATTCGGCGTGTTGGTGAACTGCAGCGCGTTCAGTCCCGGGAAAGCAACCGCGTAGTCCACGCCTTCGGTATTCATCCCGATTTCGCTCATTTTGCGGATCACCGCGTCGGTGCGCGCCAGCGACGAACCTTCCGGCATCTTCACGCCGCCAATCAGGTACAGCTTATCCTGCGTCGGAATAAACCCGCCGGGCACCGCTTTAAACATGACGCCTGCGGCACAGAGCAGCAGCAGATACACCACAAATACCGAGCCGCGTCGTCCCAGCGTTTTGCCCACCAGCCCCTGATAGCCGTTCGAGCTGCGATGGAAAAAGCGGTTGAACGGACGGAAAATCCAGCCGAACAGACGATCGATAAGCCTGGTCGGGAAATCTTTCGGCGCGCCGTGTGGTTTTAACAGCAGTGCCGCCAGCGCCGGAGAGAGCGTCAGCGAGTTAATCGCTGAAATTACCGTAGATATCGCGATCGTCACCGCAAACTGCTTGTAGAACTGCCCGGTAACGCCCGATAGAAACGCCATCGGCACAAACACCGCGCACAGCACCAGCGCAATCGCGATAATCGGCCCGGACACTTCGCGCATCGCCTGATGCGCCGCCGCAAGCGGAGCAAGCCCCTCTTCTATGTTTCGCTCGACGTTTTCCACCACCACGATGGCGTCGTCCACCACGATGCCGATGGCCAGCACCAGCCCGAACAAGCTCAGGGTGTTCAGCGAGAAGCCGAGCAGGTAGAGAATACTGAAGGTACCCACCACCGAAACCGGCACCGCGATCAGCGGAATGATCGACGCGCGCCAGGTTTGCAGGAACAGGATCACCACCAGCACTACCAGCACCACCGCTTCCAGCAGCGTTTGCACGACCGCACGGATGGAGTCGCGCACGAAAACGGTTGGATCGTAAGGTGCCGCCCACTTCATATCTGCCGGGAAGCGCGTGGACAGTTCGTCCATTTTCGCGCGCACCGCGTTAGACAAATCAATGGCGTTCGCCCCCGGCGACTGGAAGATACCAATCCCGACCGCGTCTTTATTGTTCAGCTGGGAACGCAGCGCATAGCTGCCGGACCCCATTTCGATACGCGCCACGTCGCGCAGGCGGACGACCGTACCGTCCTGCGTCGTTTTCAGGACAATATTGCCGAACTCTTCTTCGGTATGCAGACGACCCTGGGCGTTAATGGAGATCAGGAAATCGCTCTCTTTCGGCAGCGGCTCGGCGCCAAGCTGCCCGGCGGACACCTGCACGTTCTGTTCCTGCATCGCCGTCACCACGTCCGACGCGGTCAGCCCGCGGGCCGCCACCTTGTTGGGATCCAGCCAGACGCGCATTGCGTATTCACCCGAGCCGAAAATCTGGATCTGGCCGACGCCCGGCAGGCGCGCCAGCTCGTCCTTCACCTTCAGCGTGGCGTAGTTACGCATATAAAGGGAGTCGTACTTACCGTTGGGCGAAAACAGATGCACCACCAGCGTCAGCGTCGGGGACTGTTTCTGGGTGGTAATACCCAGGCGCCGCACGTCTTCCGGCAGACGCGCTTCGGCCTGCGCGACGCGGTTCTGCACCTGCACCTGCGCCTGATCCGGATCGGTACCCGGACGGAAGGTGACGGTGGTCACCAGCACGCCGTCGGAGCCCGCGACGGACTTCATGTACATCATGTTCTCAACGCCGTTGATCGCCTCTTCCAGCGGCGTCGCCACGGTCTCAGCAATCACTTTCGGGTTGGCGCCCGGGTATTCCGCGCGAACCTGCACGCTTGGCGGCACGACGTCAGGATATTCGCTCACCGGCAGTAGCGGGATGGCGATTAACCCTGTGATAAAAATCAGAATCGACAGCACCGCGGCAAAAATCGGCCTGTCGATGAAAAAGCGGGAAAAGTCCATGGATGGATTCTCAGGTCAAGGGATCAGTTGAGGGCGCTGGTGGCGGTCATGGCAACGGTTTTCGCGTTAACCGGCATCCCCGGCATAAACACTTTTTGTAAACCCTCGACGATGACTTTATCGCCAGGGTTCAGCCCCTGCCGCACGATGCGTAAACCGTCTGCCAGACGGCCCGGCGTAATGTCGCGGCGCTGCGCTTTCCCCTCTTTATCGACGATATAAACGTATTTACGATCCTGATCGGTCAGCACCGCTTTGTCGTCGATAAGCGTGGCTTTGAACTCCGCGCTGCCCGGCAGGCGTACGCGGGCAAAAAGTCCCGGCGTGAACTGACGCTGCGCGTTATCCAGCAGCGCGCGCATACGGATGGTGCCGGTACTCGGCGTCAGCTGGTTATCCAGGAAGTCCACTTTGCCCTGGTGGGGATATCCCTCCTCGCCCGTCAGGCCAATCTCAACCGGAAGCGCCGTATGATTGCTGGACGCCCCCTGCCCGCTGCGGGCAAGATTCTGGTAGTGAAGATAGGTCGACTCGTCTACGTCAAAGTAGACGTAAACCGTTTTCTGCGAGACTAGCGTGGTAAGAACGCTGGCGGTGTCACCCGCCGTCACCAGGTTTCCGCTGGTGATCAGCGCCCGGCTGGCGCGACCGTCGATAGGCGCGGTGACTTTAGTGAAGTCCAGGTTGAGCTGCGCCGCGTCCACTGCCGCCTGCGCGGCGCGAATATCGGCCTGCGCCTGAGTGGCGGCCGAACGACGCTGCTCCCACTCTTCACGGGAAACAACGTTGGTATTGACCAGCTTATCGGTACGATTAGCCTCGCTTTGCGCCAGGCTGGCCTGCGTTTTAGCTCTCGCCAGGTTCGCCTGCGCCTGTTCCAGCGCCGCGCGATAGGTTCGATCATCAATCGTGAACAGCACCTCGCCCTTCTTCACTTCCTGGCCGTCAGTGTAATTCACTTTATCAATGTAGCCGGACACGCGCGGACGGAGCTGAACGCTCTCCACGGCCTCAATCCGGCCGTTAAAGCTATCCCACTGGCTAATGGATTTCACTACCACGTCAGCAGCGCTGACGGCGGGCGCAGGCGGCGCGGCGTTTTGCGCGACGCTGTTGTCGCATCCGACGAGCAGCACGGAGAGCAACATGGCCCCCAGCGCGTTCAGATGAAAGTTACCCCAGGTTTTTTGCAGGCTCATTATTTTTATTCCGGTAATTGTCGCCGCCGGGCAAGACGCAGCAGGAGGCACTGCGCCACTTCCTTTGTCCGGTGGCTGTCTCAAGGCCATTTGTGTCGTTCATCGCCACAAAACTGTAACAGTTGCGAATACACTATCGCGGCGATTGTAGGAAGGCGCTTAACTAAGTGCAAGAATAATTGTTGCACTTTATGTGCTATTTGAGCGGATGTGAAAAGACCCGTTACGGTCAGGGATTTAAATGCAACAATAAAACTTGCAATTAATACAAAAACGCGCCACCTTTTAATGCAACAGACAAAGATACCTTTTGACAGGCAGCGTGGGAGTAACCAGATGAACACTGGCGCATTTATGCATGATTTACTCGACTGGATCGACAACAACCTGGATAGCCGTCTGGACATTGAGTCCGTCGCCAGGCGATCCGGCTACTCAAAATGGCACCTCCAGCGCCTCTTCAAAGAGCATACTGGCTATCCCCTCGCCGGGTATATTCGCGCGCAAAAGCTGCAAAAATCGGTTGAGCGCTTAACCCGCAGCGATGAGCCTATTCTGAACGTGGCGATCGCGCTGGGCTTCGACTCCCAGCAGTCCTTCAACCGCAGCTTTAAGCGTCAGTATGGTCAGGCGCCTGGGGCATGGCGGCGGAGTATGGGTGGCCCGGAAACGCAGCAGCTACGCTAGCAATGAAATTGTCACGGATGACATCCTCCCTGCTTGCGTCCCAGGCGATGCCTACCTTCCAGCTGATTGATTCACCCATGAGCGGAATAATCACCAGCTCCGGCGGCGCGATATGCGTCACGCTGGTGGGCAAAATGGCCACACCGATACCCGCAACCACCATCGCGACGATAGTTTGGATATCATCAGTCAGCTGAGTCGATGAGATGAAAAGACCGTTGTTATGCAGGAAGCGGTCAATCTGCGCGTTTAGACCTCTTCCTCGCTCATCATACAGCCGCAACAGAGGGCGTTTCGTGAGCCACTCTGCGGCAGACAGTGTCGGCGACGCGGCGGGCGCAACCAGGACCAGCCGGTCGGTAAATAGAGGCAGGTATTCAAGCGCCACGGGGGGAGGAACCCTGACAAAACCGACCTGTAGCTCATCATTTTGTAAACGCTCGTACTGCTGGAAGGAAGGCAGATCCGTCAATGACATTTCTACTTCCGGATAGTCCCGACGAAAGTCAGCGATACAGCGTGGCGCCAGATAAAAGCTTGAGAGTCCGAACCCGACGGAAATATGCCCTTCAACCCCTTTCGATACCCGCTCAGCATGCTGCAGAAATTGCCGGGTCTGCCTGACCACTTTTTCAGCCTCTGGCAGCAAACGCCTGCCGCTGGCCGTCAGCATTGCGCCGTGACGACCTCGTGAAAAAAGAGACATATTCACCAGGGATTCGAGGAGATTAATCTGTTTGGTCAATGCCGGCTGCGAGATAAACAGCGCCCGCGCCGCATCGGCATAATTACCTTTTTCCGCCAGCATCAAAAACGCCTTTAGCAGCCGGGTGTTCATTTTCGCATTCCAGATGGTTATCAAATTAAGAAATGTTTTGATTATACAGTTATTGATAATCGTTATGTAATTCAGTCTCGATGACAACCGGAGACGCATCATGAACGAACTGACATCCTTAAAGGCGGCAGCCGTACAGTTTCAGCATCAGGCCAGTAACAAAAAATACAACCTCCTGATAATGGAGAAATTTATTGAACAGGCGGCGCTTGAGCAGGTGAACATTCTTACATTCCCTGAAATGTGCATCACCGGCTACTGGCATGTCCCTAAGCTCACCGCAGCGCAGGTGTCTGCGCTGGCAGAGCCGATTGTTGACAGCCCTTCCCTGACGCTCCTTCGTTCCCTGGCGATAAAACATCAAATGCTTATTGGCGCCGGGCTTATTGAACGCGCCGACGATGGTCGCCTCTACAATGCGTATGTTGCCTGTATGCCGGATGGCTCAATGCACACGCATCGTAAGCTCCATGCTTTTGAACATCCGGCCATCAGCAGCGGGGATAACTTTACCGTTTTTGATACACCGTGGGGCGTGAAGGTCGGGATCCTGATTTGCTGGGACAATAATTTGGTCGAAAATGCGCGCGCGACGGCGCTGCTGGGTGCCGATATTCTTCTCGCTCCGCACCAGACAGGCGGTACCGATTCCCGCAGCCCTCACGGGATGAAGCCTGTTCCGCTGGCGCTCTGGGAAGAGCGGGAAACGCGCAGGGAAGAAATTACGGCCGCATTCAAAGGGCCAAGCGGACGGGAATGGCTCATGCGCTGGCTGCCAGCTCGCGCGCATGACAACGGAGTATTTCTTCTTTTCAGCAACGGTGTCGGTGCGGATGATGACGAGGTGCGCACGGGCAATGCCATGATCCTCGACCCGTATGGAAGGATCGTGAATGAAACCTGGGCGGCAGAAGATGCGATGGTGAGCGCTGAGCTGGATTTGAGCCTGCTTGCTATGAGCACCGGACGCCGCTGGATCCACGGTCGTCGTCCTGATTTATACCAGATACTGACGCAGCCGCAGGGGTATGAACGTGATGCGATCAGCGCACGATTTTCGAATGTCCCCCCTTCTCGCTAGAAATGTGCTCACTTTTTAGCTGCAAGATAAACCGGGAACTGTTATACTGTACATAATTACAGTATGAGGTGCGCATAATGGCTGTTGAAACAAAATTTGTTGTCGTTAGAAAAGGTGAAGAGAAAATGACATTTGCCAGTAAGAAAGAGGCTGACGCTCACGACAAGCTGCTCGATATGGCAGACGCGTTCACCGACTGGCTGTTGCAAAGCGGAATGCAGATGGATGAAACGCAGGCTGAAAATCTTGGCCTGTATCTCGCCGAGCAGAAAGAGACCGTGCAGCATATTCTGCGTACCAGCAAGCTTCCCTATCTCAATGCTCCAGCTGCAACGGATAAAACAGAATCCGATGCGGCTGACACGAAAAAAATCAGGGCTGTGAAAGCGGCCTGATTGTCAGAAAATCATCACAATCCGAAAGCCGTAAGCAGATAACCGCTTACGGCTTTTTTAGCTGTCAGAAGGGATCCACAGCTGATTGATATTAACGATTTTCTTGACCCGTAACGGTTGTTTGAGCGTTCGTTCGTCCCGCATGCCGGACTCGAATGCTGCACTGTAGGTTATAAACCACGCCATATAATTAGCAGTTCCGGTATGTGTTCTTCCAGCCTGTGCCAATCGGTAAGTACAGCATGTAGGATTGACGCAGCGGTCAGGGTGCCAGCTTTAAACATCTCACTTTCCCGGGTACATAATAATAGATGCCATAATGCTCCCGGTAATCATAGACACCATTCATTCTATTCAGAACGGTATTTTTTCTTTTTATTTTCTTTTTATTAAAGAAAAATCAACATTACTTTCGTAGTTATAGTGCAATACTGTTACCAGGCCAAAACCTGGGTCATAACGTCTAAAAATCTCTATTCTGCCTGCGGATATATCAGGCCTGATTCATTCATGAACACGGCTTTACGATAATAGCGGATAATTAAAAACGTTAACACTGATGTAACAACCAGCACACAAATCCTTTTAAGGACATACAAAAAAAGACTTTTCTTAACTTCACCAGTATCATATTTTAATATCCACAAGGAACACCAGACATTAATTTCACGGGCTTTATTTCAATTATTTATTGTGGGATCAGGATTGTAAGTCATATTACGTAGATTAAACTGGCTGCGATGCAATTGCCCTTAGCTATAATATCTGTGAAATTGTTAATATTAACGGCATCCGTTTTTTATATGAAGCGGCTAAAAAAGAATTATCATTAAGCGTGCGCAACCCGGAGGCTAAAGAGAACCTAATGCGCCTTATTATTTCAGGCACACTTTCCCAGTATAAAGAGTCGATGCACAGGCTTCGCGTCAAGGCGATCCCGTCTGCGCCTCGGGAAAATAATACTCAACAGATTGCCGTCTCCACCAGTACCAAACTGATCAATCGTTCTGTCGCGCTTAAGGAAGCCGACTCAGAAGAACAGAGTGATAAGCTCAACTGGCATGTTACTGAAGAGCGGCTTGAAGGATCTTCTGATGAGGCCTATAGCGACGGTAAAACGGGGGCTATCGATACCGCCTCAGCCGTTGGAAGGCCGACGTTTCAGATGCATACACGCGCTATGAGTATGGCCGATGGCACCACACCCCGTAAAATCGGCCCTGTTATTACCATGTCATTGGCATACTACTAAGGTCAGGCTCCGCACGTAAAACCGCTATCGGAAGGCGGTTTCATATTTGTTTCTTCCTCCCCAGGATGTCCAGATGAAGCGAGCACTCCCAACCCAATATTCTGATCAGAACCTTATAAACCTCCAGAACGATTGTTCCGATACGTTCTGATTCGGAATTTTTATCATCTTTTTCAAAAAGTCTTCTATCATATATTAAGAATTATTATTTTTTGGTAACCAAAAGCATGAAACCTGAAACACATTATAATGCACTGATCAAGGCAGTCTCTGACAGCAAGCGGATCCAGAGTGCTAAGCCACGTCAGCTCATTACGCTGGAGAAGCAAGCTGAGCCAGTAACGTTTATCCTGCATGAGGGAGTCGTTGCTATATACAGAAGCAGCGATCGGCTTCTAATCAAATATATCAGAGCCCCGATAATTACGGGTATGAACGAATTAATTGACATCCACGACGGCATGTTTATAAAAGCCTACAAAAGCGTTAGCTATGAGATCCTACCTACAAAAGAGATGCTTGACATCATCAGCACCCAGGGTTTATGGAAAGATGCCTCATACTGTTATATGTATGCCGTCCGTCAATTGCTCCTCGCCCACAATTCATCCGTCGGGCTCTCAACCTATGAGCTGATACGACTGAATTTGATTTCCCTGATGAATGAAGATGAAGCGCTCAGCGATCATGTCAACGTCAGTGATTATATTCTGGAAAAAACCCGACTTTCACGCAGTCGTGTTATGAAAATACTGGGCGATTTACGTATCGGTGGTTATATAGAGATCAATCGAGGTATCCTTAAAAAAATTAATAAATTGCCTGAAAAATATTAAACGCATTAACTGGTCATTAACGCAGGGGCGTTATTTCAGACAGCGAATACCAGGCGATAAATGACCTGACGGAAGAACAGCTGCCGCATCAATGCGGCGGCTGAAGCTTGTGTATCGCTTTGCGCAGTTCCAGATCATTTTTTACTCCCAGCTTTACCATAATCTTTCGTTTGTGGGTACTGATCGTTTTCTGACTTCGAAACATTTCGCGTGATAATTCAATTCCGGTTTTACCGCTTTTCAGATTAGAGAAACAGGCTGAAATGTAGGAGTTGTTTTGTGTCCAATAAAGGATGTCAATTGCAGAAGGTTATTTTCCAGGGATTTCCTGCGCTTAATTTACGGTTGACGAGGCGTATTCCAGAAAGACAACGCCGCCCTAAATTTTCAGCGTATCAATCACCGCTCTAAGCGCAGGCGACACGTTACGGTGCGGATAATAGAGATACAGTCCGTCCATGCGCAGGCTAAAGCGCTGCAAAACCCGGATAAGCGTTCCGCGTTCCAGATCGTCAGCCACCAGCTCCACTGGAACATAGGCCAGCCCAAGTCCCAGCCTGGCGGCTTCGGCTTCCATATAGCTGTCAGACAGCGCCCATTGCCCCTCAGGCCTATGGGTGATTTTTTTCCCGTCCTGCACCAGCTCCCACTGATAGTCACTACCGTCGGCAAACTGGTAGGCAATGCAGGGGTGCGTCACTAAATCCGCAGGTGTCTGCGGAAAACCGAAGCGTCTGAAGTGTTCCGGGGCAGCCACTGCGGCCATTTCCATATCAGGCGTGATACGCACTGCAATCATTCCTTGCCCCACTTCCGGCCCGAGTCTGACACCCGCATCGAACCGCTCGGCGATAATGTCGACGAAGCGGCTTTCATTCATCAGTTCCAGCCTGATGTCCGGGTAACGTTGTTTAAAAATGGCGAGCTTTGGCAGCAGACATTTGTCGATAGCGTGCTGGCTGGCATTAATACGTACCGTGCCGGACGGCGTCTGACGATAGTGTGCCAGGGTCGCCAGGCCCGTATCGAGCGTATCGAACGCGGACTCGGCTGTCTGATAAAGCTGTTCCCCCGCGTGGGTGAGCGACAGCTTACGCGTGGTGCGGACCAAAAGCTGAACGCCCAACCGCTCTTCCAGCTCGCGAACCGAGCGGCTGATCCCGGATTGCGCCAGCCCAAGCCGCTGCGCAGCCGCCGTGAAGCTCCCCTCCCGTACCACCTGCATGAACAGGTAAAGCTCATTATAGTTTTCCCGTTTCGCCATCATGCTCACCAATTTATAACAATATGATATGAATCCTAGCAGCTTTTGGCCTCTAATCAGCACTATTTCTGCTAACTATAATGACCGCAACACAACAACCCAGGGTCCATATTCATGAAAACATTCGCCCAAAAACGGTCTGTTGCGATGCTGCTATGTGCATCATTAAGTGGAGTGACAACAATGAGCTATGCAGAAACCACCAACCCAAACGCGCCTGTTTCGATGGTGAGCACATGGGATAAAACCTTCGCCGAAAGTGACAAAGTCGATCACCGCAAGGTGTCCTTCCAGAACCGATACGGGATCACCCTGGTGGGCGATCTGTATCTTCCCAAAAACCGCGGTGACCACAAGCTGGCGGCGATTGCGGTAAGTGGTCCATTTGGCGCGGTCAAAGAGCAGTCCAGCGGTCTGTATGCGCAGACCCTGGCGGAAAATGGGTTTGTGACCCTGGCATTCGATCCGTCCTATACGGGCGAAAGTGGCGGCCAGCCGCGCAACGTCGCCTCTCCGGATATCAACACTGAAGACTTTAGCGCGGCGGTGGATTTCCTGGGATTGCAGAAAGAGGTTGATCGTAATCGCATTGGTATTCTCGGCATCTGCGGCTGGGGCGGTATGGCGCTGAATGCGGCCTCCATGGACACCCGCGTGAAAGCGGTCGCCACCAGCGTGATGTACGACATGAGCCGGGCGATGGGTCACGGCGTGGGCGACGGGAAAGATCGCTACTCAACGTCTGACCGCCGCGCCGTTCTGCAGTATCTGAACGAACAGCGCTGGAAAGATGCAGAGAATGGTACCTTCGCGTACCGCGGCCATGACATTTATGTCGACGAGAACGGCAAAGTGACGGCGGCTGAACGTATTCTGCCAGTGACGCTGCCAGCAGACCCGCATCCGGTACTGAAGGAGTTTTATGACTACTACCGCATGCCGCGAGGCTTCCACGCGCGTTCCGTCAACTCCACCGGCGCGTGGACCGCGACCACGCCATTATCCTTTATGAATATGCCGCTGCTGAGCTACGCCGGGGAAATTACTATCCCGACGCTTATCGTAACCGGCGAAAAAGCACACTCCCGCTACTTTGCAGAAGATGCGTTTAAAGCGGTCGGCAGCAAACAGAAGCAACTGGTGATTGTCCCTGGCGCAAACCATGTCGATCTCTACGATAACGTTGCCGGGAAAATCCCGTTCGGCCAGTTTGAACAGTTCTTCAAAACCAGCCTGAAATAAACCTCTTCGCCGCCCGTGTTGAGCGGGCGGCGCTTTGTGAAAGATGACTATGTCCACTCTGAATCCTGCCTCCTCACAGAATGAGGAACGCGCGCACTGGGGCGGTATTTTTGCCATGACCCTGTGCGTATTTGTCCTGATTGCCTCGGAATTTATGCCCGTCAGCCTGCTCACGCCCCTTGCCAGAGATTTGGGCGTTACGGAGGGGCTCGCTGGCCAGGGGATCGCGATTTCCGGCGCGCTGGCGGTTCTGACCAGCCTCTTCCTTTCCCGGCTTGCCGGGAATATGAACCGCAAACACCTTCTGCTGGGCATGACGCTCCTGATGGCGCTCTCGGGGATGATTATCGCTTTCGCCCCAAACTATCTGGTTTATATGACCGGCCGCGCGCTGATCGGTATCGCGATAGGCGGGTTCTGGTCCATGTCTGCCGCCACGGCCATTCGCCTCGTTCCGCAGCATCAGGTATCTCGCGCGCTGGCGATATTCAACGGGGGGAACGCGCTGGCGACGGTAGTCGCCGCCCCGCTCGGAAGCTATCTCGGCGCCACCATTGGCTGGCGCGGCGCCTTCCTGTGCCAGGTTCCCGTGGCGACAGTGGCGTTCCTCTGGCAATGCTTTAGCCTGCCCGATATGAACGGCAATAAAAATACGGCGTCACGCGCATCCGCCTTTCGGCTATTCCGCCAGCCGGTGGTTTCCATCGGTCTGCTGGCCTGCGGCCTGTTCTTTATGGGACAGTTTGCGCTGTTTACCTATGTGCGGCCGTTTCTCGAAACCGTCACACGCGTCACCCCCTCCGGCTTATCGCTGATTTTACTCACCATAGGCGTCGCGGGATTTGTTGGCACGCTGCTTGTTGCTCTGGTCCTGAACGCCGCGTTTTACCTGACGTTAATCGCCATTCCCCTGCTGATGGCCGTGATAGCAGGCGTGTTGATACTAACCGGCCACAGCGTGTGGCTCGTTTCCCTACTGTTAGGCTTCTGGGGGATGCTGGCGACGGCGGCACCAACGGGATGGTGGACATGGATTGCGCGAACCCTGCCGGAAGATGCTGAAGCCGGCGGCGGATTAATGGTCGCCGTAATCCAGCTTTCTATTGCGCTGGGTTCAACGGCCGGTGGCCTGGTATTCGACCATAGCGGCTGGCAGAGCACGTTTGCAATGAGCGGCATGTTGCTCCTGGGCGCGGTTGTGTTGACGCTTCTGCTTTCGCGTCTTCACAAATCACTCGCCGGATGATTTATTGACGCTTTTCTCAACCGCTGGTGTATTGTTTTTAAACGATTCATCACTCTGAAGAGAAGCGGCGACATGATTAACATCCTCGGCAAAACCACCTCCATTAACGTGCGGAAAGTGCTCTGGACCTGCGAAGAAGCGGGCCTTGCGTATCAACAGGAAGATTACGGCAGCGGTTTTGCGTCAACGGAAACGGATGCCTTCCGCGCGCTGAACCCCAACGCCATGGTGCCGGTGCTGATCGATGACGATTTCGTGCTGTGGGAGTCCAACGCCATCTGCCGTTACCTGGCGCGCAAGGCCGGGCGTCACGATCTGCTGCCCGCAGAACCCCAGGCTTGCGCCAACGTTGAGCGCTGGATGGACTGGCAGGCAACCGAATTTAACAACGCCTGGCGCTATGTCTTCCCGGCGCTGGGGCGTAAAAACCCGGACTTTAACGACCCTGAACGGATTGCGGCGGGAATAAAAGAGTGGAACCACTGCATCACCATTCTGGAAAACCAGCTGCAGCACACCGGCGCCTTTGCGGCGGGCGAGACGTTTACCCTTGCGGACGTGGTGCTTGGGCTGTCGGTGAATCGCTGGAAGATGACGCCGTTTAATAAGCCCGACGTGCCGGCGATTGAGGCCTGGTTTGAACGTCTTAACCAGCGCCCGGCGTTTTTGCGTCACGGCAATAACGGCATGATGTAAAGTCTTCACCCCCCATGTTGAGCAAGGATATTTTATTTAATTACTAAACCCTGAAACGTGTCAGAGGGAATAATAATTAAGCCATATCCTGGACAGCTCGTTGCACCGCTTTGCTAGCCTGACTATTCAGGCAAAGCTCAACCTGGAGGTATTCTTGCTGATTAGACTCAAGAAAGAACGAACGCATAAGGAGGATCGCCGGCTTGCTCTCTGGCTGGCGACCTCGGCAGGTTTGCTGAATGCCATCGCCCTCGGTGCATTTGGTTTTTTCCCCTCACATATGACGGGCAACACCTCACAGTTATCCAGCGAAGTCTCCTCCACCGATCTCAGCGATATCATTTTCTTCGGCTCGATTATTCTCTCCTTTGTCGCAGGCGCCATTATTGCGCGCACGATCGTGATATGGGGCATTATCCATAACGTCAGGCTGATTTTTTGCCAGATCCTGTTTGTTGAAGGGATATTGCTGACCGGCGTCTCCTTCTATGAGATGTATTTTCACGCCCTCACCAGCAACCGCGTGATTATTCTTTTTCTGTGCGGCCTGATGGGCATTCACAATTCAACCTCCACGCAGCTTTCCGGCGGACGGGTGAGATCGACTCACATTACCGGCACGCTGACGGACGCGGGGATATCCCTGGCCTCCGTACTGGTGGCGATGCTGCGCAGGGATTACTCCAAAGATACGGCGGCGCAAAAAAGTCAGCTGAAAACCCACTTGACCACCCTTTTCTCGTTTATTACGGGCGGTATCGCGGGGCTGCTGCTGTTCAGATGGATCGGGTTTAACGCCATGCTGGCGCTCGGGTTGATGCTCGCCGTGGTCGCTACCGTTTCAATTATCACCGTCTCGACGCGGGTTCGACGGGTTCGTGCCTCTCTCTGAAGTGAATGTCCGATATTCGGCGTATGAGCCTTTTAGATGTGACACTGTCACATCTAAAAATTCGCTTTAGGACTATTCTGCCTGCCCCTCAATCAGCCCTTACGCCATAAGGCCTTACCCAAGGTTCTCACTGTTTTCATAGGGTTACTGATTTTACCCCTTCGCTGGAACCCTTCCCAAACGCTTGCTATAGGTGAAATACCCCTGCCGAAACATGGCATAACAACAGGCAACCGGTGGTTGCTATAACGCATGCGCACAGGGAGACACACCGCAATGCACCCATTACTCAAACGTTCGCTGCTGTTTGTCAGCGCCATTATCGTGGTCCTCGCCCTCCTCGTCTGGGGGATCGGGATGGAGACGATTAAGGCGCGCCAGGTTGACCTGGTTTATCTCGGGCAACAGCACATGATTCTGGTTTTCTCATCGATGTTTTTTGCCCTGCTGGTGGGTATTCCAGCCGGTATTCTGCTGAGCCGCCCGGCCGCGCGGGGTGTCGCCGAATATGTGATGCAAATCTTTAACGTCGGCAACACGCTGCCGCCGCTGGCCGTTCTGGCGCTGGCGATGGTGGTCATTGGCATTGGCGATACGCCCGCCATCATCGCCCTGTTCCTCGCCTCGCTGCTGCCGATCGTGCGTAACACCTACGCCGGGCTGTGCTCGGTCCCGCCGTCGCTGCTGGAAGCGGCAAACGGCATCGGGATGACCAAATGGCAGCGTCTGCGTCAGGTTGAGCTGCCAGCCGCCTGGCCGGTCATGCTCTCGGGGATCCGCATCGCCACCGCCATTAACGTCGGTACCGCACCGCTGGCGTTCCTGATTGGCGCCAGCAGCTACGGCGAGCTGATATTCCCCGGTATTTACCTGAACGATTTCCCGACCCTGATCATCGGCGCGGCGGCCACCGCCCTGTTCGCCCTGATCCTCGATACCCTGCTGGCGGCGCTGGGTCGCGCGATGAGTCCCCATCTCGCTCGATAACAATAACAAGGAGCTTTTATGAGACTGTTTTCCGGCCTGACGGCGCTGTGTGCCGCGGCGCTGTTCACCAGCCAGGCGATGGCGGCCCCGCTGATTCTGGCGACCAAGAGCTTTACCGAGCAGCACATACTCTCGGCGATGACCGTGCAGTACCTGCAGAAAAAAGGTTTCCAGGTCCAGCCGCAAACCAACATTGCCACGGTGATCTCCCGCAACGCGATGATCAACAAGCAGATTGACATGACCTGGGAGTACACCGGCACGTCCTTGATCATCTTTAACCACATCAACAAGCGCATGTCGCCGCAGGAGTCTTACGAGACGGTGAAACGCCTGGACGCAAAGCACGGTCTGGTCTGGCTCAAGCCCGCCGACATGAACAACACCTACGCTTTCGCCATGCAGCGCAAGCGCGCCGAGGCGGAACACATCAACACCATGTCGGAGATGGTGGCGAAGATTGAGCAGATCCGTAAAACCAACCCGGACAAAAACTGGCTGCTTGGCCTGGACCTGGAATTTGCCGGACGCAGCGACGGCATGAAGCCGCTTCAGGCGGCCTACAAGATGGATCTGGACCGCCCGCAAATCCGCCAGATGGACCCCGGTCTGGTCTATAACGCGGTGCGCGACGGCTTCGTTGACGCCGGCCTGATTTACACCACCGACGGGCGCGTGAAAGGCTTCGACCTCAAGGTGCTGGAAGATGATAAAGGCTTCTTCCCGAGCTACGCGGTGACGCCGGTGGTGCGTAAGGACACGCTGGAGGCCAACCCCGGCCTGGAAGAGGCGCTCAACACCCTCTCGGCGCAGCTCAACAACGACGTTATCACCGAGCTGAACAAGAAGGTGGATATCGACCATCAGTCACCGCAGCAGGTCGCCCGCGATTTCCTGCGTAGCAAACAGCTGCTGTAGGAGGCGCTATGGAGACGATTCACTACATTCTGGACAACTGGGATTACCTCTTAACCCTCACCCTTCAGCACCTGTGGCTGGTGGCGCTGGCCGTAGGTTTAGCCATCATCATCGGCGTACCGCTGGGCATTCTGATTGTCCGCCACAGGTGGCTGGCAACGCCGGTGCTGGGGATAGCCACCATCGTGCTGACCATTCCGTCCATCGCCCTGTTTGGGCTGATGATCCCGCTGTTTTCGCTGATCGGTCAGGGAATTGGCGCCCTGCCCGCGATTACGGCGGTGTTTCTCTACTCGCTGCTGCCGATTGTGCGTAATACCCATACGGCGCTCGACAGCCTGCCGCCGGGCCTGCGCGAAGCCGGACGCGGCATCGGCATGACCTTCTGGCAGCGGCTGCGCTGGGTCGAGATCCCGATGGCGCTGCCGGTGATTTTCGGCGGGATCCGCACCGCCGTGGTGATGAATATCGGCGTGATGGCGATTGCCGCGGTGATCGGCGCGGGTGGTCTGGGCCTGCTGCTGCTCAACGGCATCGGCGGAAGCGATATTCGCATGTTGATTGCGGGCGCGCTGATGATTTGTCTTTTAGCGATTGTGCTCGACTGGCTGCTGCATCGTCTGCAGGTGGTTCTGACTCCAAAGGGGATTCGATAATGATAAAACTGGAAAACCTCACCAAACAATTTTCACAGAAGCACGGCCAGACCTTTAAGGCCGTCGACAACGTTAACCTGACCGTACCCGAAGGGGAAATGTGCGTCCTGCTCGGCCCATCCGGCTGCGGGAAGACCACAACCCTGAAGATGATTAACCGCCTCATTACTCCAAGCAGCGGGACAATCCTGATCAACGGCGAAGACACCAGCGGGATGGACACCGTCACCCTGCGCCGCAACATTGGCTACGTGATCCAGCAGATTGGCCTGTTCCCGAACATGACCATCGAAGAGAACATCACCGTCGTGCCGCGCATGCTGGGCTGGGAGAAAGCGCGCTGTAAAAGCCGCGCCGAAGAGCTGATGGATATGGTGGCGATGGATCCGCATAAGTTCCTCAACCGCTACCCGCGCGAGATGTCCGGGGGCCAGCAGCAGCGTATCGGCGTGATCCGCGCCCTGGCGGCGGATCCTCCGGTACTCCTGATGGATGAACCCTTCGGCGCGGTGGACCCGATCAACCGCGAGGTGATCCAGAACCAGTTCCTGGAGATGCAGCGCAAGCTGAAAAAAACCGTCATGCTGGTGAGCCACGATATCGACGAAGCCCTGAAGCTCGGCGACCGTATTGCGGTGTTCCGTCAGGGGAAAATCGTGCAGTGCGCCAGCCCGGATGAACTGCTGGCGAAACCGGCGAACGAGTTTGTCGGCTCGTTTGTCGGTCAGGACCGTACCCTGAAGCGTCTGCTGCTGGTATCGGCGGGCGACGTCACCGACCAGCAGCCGACCATTACGGTGCGGGGCTCTACTTCGCTTCCCGAAGCCTTTGCGACCATGGATGATAATGACATTCGGGCCGTTACGGTGGTTGACGAGCACGGCAAACCGCTTGGCTTTGTGAAGCGTCGCGAAGCGCGTAACGCCAGCGGTACCTGCGCCGACATCCTGCATCCGTTCCGCATGACCGGCAAGGCGGAAGACAACCTGCGCGTGGTGCTTTCACGTCTGTATGAGAGTAATACCAGCTGGATGCCGATCGTGGATGAGGACGGTCGCTACAACGGCGAGATTTCGCAGGACTATATTGCCGAGTACCTGAGCTCCGGGCGCACGCGTCGGGCGCTGAATATTCATAGCGACAGCTAACCTTTCTGGCCGGGCATCGCCCGGCCTATTCGCACGCAGACCTTTTGCTAACCCCGCGATTTCCCGCCACAATATCGTATCGTCCCCGTTAAAACGCGACCCATGCAACGTCTTCATACCTACCCCGACATCCGCGCGATGTTTCGTCGCCTGCTGATTGCCACCGTCACCGGCGTGCTGGCCGCGCTGGCCGTTGCGGTATTCCGCCACAGCATGTACCTGCTGGAGTGGCTGCTTCTCAGCAACGACAGCGGCAGCCTGGTGAATGCAGCCGCGTCGCTCTCGCCCTGGCGACGCGCATTGACGCCCGCACTGGGCGGGCTGGCCGCCGGGCTGCTGCTCTGGGGTTGGCAGCGTCTGACCGCGCAGCGGCCTCATGCCCCCACCGATTACATGGAAGCGCTGGAGACAGGAGACGGCCAGTTTGACTTCGGCGCCAGCCTTGTGAAATCCCTTGCGTCGCTGCTGGTCGTTGCCAGCGGAAGCGCCATCGGGCGTGAAGGGGCGATGATCTTGCTTGCCGCCCTCGCCGCCTCCCTATTCGCCCAGCGCTTTACGCCCAAATCCGAATGGAAATTATGGATAGCCTGCGGTGCCGCCGCCGGGATGGCCAGCGCCTATCACGCCCCCCTTGCCGGAAGCCTGTTCATCGCGGAAATTCTGTTTGGCACGCTGATGCTGGCCTCGCTCGGCCCCGTGGTTATCGCGGCGGTGGTGGCGCTTCTCACCACTCAGTTCCTGGCACCGGGCGCGGGTACGCTTTACGCGGTCCATCTGAGCGGCATCCTCACCGCGGCCGATTATGCTCTTCTCGTCGCGATGGGCCTGCTGGCGGGCCTTTGCGGACCGCTGCTGATGTGGCTGATGGACTTCAGCCACGGGCTTTTCCTGCGTCTCAAGCTTTCACCGCCGTGGCAGCTGGCGCTGGGCGGTGCGATCGTCGGGCTGCTGTCTCTCCTCACGCCGAAGGTGTGGGGGAATGGCTACAGCGTGGTTCAGGCTTTTCTGCTCGCGCCGCCGCTGCTGTCGGTGATTGCCGGGGTGTTCATCTGTAAGCTGCTGGCGGTACTGGCGAGCAGTGGATCGGGCGCGCCGGGCGGGGTGTTTACGCCCACGCTGTTTGTCGGGATGGCAACAGGGATGCTGTTCGCACAGCTGTTCGCGCTGTGGCTACCGGGTTCTGAGACGGCGATTTTGCTGGGTCTGGCGGGGATGGCAACGCTACTTGCCGCGACCACGCACGCGCCCATTATGTCGGCGCTGATGGTTTGTGAAATGACCGGGCAGTATTTTTTACTGCCCGGCCTGCTGGTCGCCTGCGTGGTGGCGTCCGTGCTGTCGCGGACGTTACGCCACGACTCGGTCTACGGTCAACACGCCACCGAGGGCAGAGAGATCGATGTACTGCGCTAGCTCGCGCTGCTCGGCGCGCGGCAGGTAAGGCAGTTCACCCACCAGCGGTCCGGGCAGTTTTTTGCTCAGCACGTCGATGATCTCCGCGTAGTGCGCCAGGCCCGGATTGATGCGGTTTGCTACCCAGCCTATCAGCGGCAGGCCGTCATTGGCGATCGCCTGCGCCGTCAGCAGCGCGTGGTTGATGCACCCTTCCTGGATACCCACCACCATCACCACCGGAAGCTGCTCCTGCACAACCCATTCAGAAAGCGGGCGCAGGTCGTTCATCAGGCTGCGCCAGCCGCCTGTCCCTTCCACCACCACGTGGTCCACCTTTTCGCTCAGGTTCGCCAGGCCGTCGGACAACAGGGGATAATTAATGAGGCCGCTGTGCGCTACGCTGCTCTCCTCTTCGCTTAACGCAATGGGATTAACCGCGTGATAAGGCAGTTCCAGCGACGAGACGCTTAGCAGCACCAGGGCGTCTTTATTACGCAATCCCTCTGGCGTCTCTTTACTGCCTTTTGCGACCGGTTTGTACCCTGCCACGCGTTTACCGCTTGCTGCCAGCGCCTGCAGCAATGCGCGGGATACGACGGTCTTGCCGACAGAGGTATCTGTACCAGTAACAAAGAAACGCTTAAGCATGACTCACTCCACCTCTTGGGTATGCTTCGAAAATATAAACCAGGTAAATAATTCAGTGGAGGAAGTCTACGGGATGCATGCGCTACCCGGCTTGAGATAGCGCAATTTTTCTTACATCAGCGGAAAAGAGTTAACCCTGTAACAGGCGGATCAACAGCGAGCCGTTATACATGGCATCTTTGACCAGCGCCGCGCCGGCTATGGTTCCCTGGTTGGAAAACTGTGTGCTTTCTACCGCAATATTTTTGCTGTAGGCGGGAAGCGACTGCTGATGGATACAGGCCGAGATTGCCGGGAAGAGGATCTCCGCCGCCTGGCTCAGCGGTGAGCCAATAAGGATTTTTTGTGGATTGAAGAGGTTCACCATAATGGCCAGAATGCGGCCAACGTTATTACCCACGCCGGTAATAATATCCTTCGCCAGCAGATCGCCCTGGCGCGCGGCGGCGCAGAGGGAATCCACCGTTAAGGGTTGTCCGTGCAGCGAGGAGCTCATGGACTGACTGAGCCTGACCTGCGCCAGCTCAAGCACGCTTTCCACGCTGGCAATGGTCTCCAGACAGCCGTGGTTCCCGCAGTAGCAGCGCTTGCCGTACGGATCGACCTGGGTGTGGCCAATTTCCACCAGGCTACTGCTCCCGGCGTGGAGAAGACGTCCGTCGGTAATCACGCCCGCCCCAACGTTATGGTCGATGACCACCTGAATCACATCCCGCGCGCCGCGCGACGCGCCAAACAGCGCCTCCGCCATCGTCCAGGCGCTGATGTCATGCTGAATATAGACCGGCACGCCGGTATGATTTTTCAGCACCTCACCCAGCGGCATCTCTTTAACATCGTCGTAAAACGGCATGCGGTGAACAATACCATTTTCGGTATCAATAATTCCCGGCATGGTGATGGCAATCGCCGTTAAGCGTTCAAGCCGCTGCTGATGGCGGATAAAGAAGTGATCGATATGCGAGACAATCGCGTCGAGGAGCGGTTCCTCCGCGTTGAGCGGCAGTTCAAGCCGGTCTTCCACCACCAGCTTGCTGCTCAGGTCGCGCAGCGCAAGGAAGATCTCCCCCCGGCTGATGCGCAGTGACAGGTAGTGCCAGGCTTCCGTTTCAACCACCAGCCCGACTGCCGGACGGCCACGGCTGCCCGGCTCCTGAATTTCCGTCTCCTGAACCAGGTGCGCTTCCAGCATCTCGCGGACAATCTTGGTGATACTGGCAGGTGCCAGTTGTGCCAGGCGCGAAAGATCGATACGCGAAACCGGACCAAGCTGATCAATCAGGCGATACACCGCGCCAGCGTTGGTCTGCTTAATCTGATCGATATGCCCTGGCTGACTATCAGCAACCACCTCGTACTCCCTTATTTTCGAGCTTCGAAATAAACTGTTTGCTATGGTGAAGCACTTCCATGGCCGTCGTCAAATATTTACTTAGCCATGTGATTTACCGCACATTTTTACCCTCTTTTCCGTGAAAATGCCGCCCGGCAGAGGCGCTCATTAGCTGCTGTTTGAAGCGCTGTGCGGCATGGCTCTGTTCACGATGTTTTGACCACACCAGCCACATTTCGGAAACGGCATCCTCTTCGGCAATGGTCACCCAGCGCATTTCGCGCAGCTGCACCCGCTTAAAGGAGGCCGGAAGAATAGACACGCCCAGACCGGCCGCGACCAGGCCGATAATAGTCATCGCTTCCCCTACCTCCTGAGTGATGACCGGGGCAAGATCGTAGCGGCGCATCAGTCCCAGGATATCGTCATACAGACCCGTTCCGACCTGCGGGTCAAAAAAGACAAAGGGCTCTTTTACCAGCTCTGCCAGCGAAACCGACGGACGCGACGCCAGCGGGTGATCGTGCGGGATCATAGCCATTAGAGGCTCGCGCAGGATCACCTCCCACGCCAGCGTGTCCGGCAGCTGGGTGTTACGCATCAGCCCCAGATCCAGCGCCCCCTCATTCAGCGGGGCAATCTGCTCGCGGGTGTTGATTTCGCGCGTCTGAATGTGAACATCCGGAAAGTGGCGACGGAATGACGAAAGGGTCTCCGAGACGGCGCTGATGAACGGCGCGGAAGAGGTAAACCCGATTCGTAACTCTCCGGCTTCTCCGAGATAGAGCCGTTCTGCACGGGCGGCGGCGTCATCGACCATGCTCAGGATTTGTCGGCTGTCGATCAGGAACTGCTTACCCGCCGCCGTCAGGCTCACGCTTCGGTTGGTGCGGGCCAGAAGGCGCGCTCCGACCTGCTGTTCCAGGATCTGAATCTGCTGGCTTAACGGTGGCTGAGAGATATTCAGCCGTGCCGCCGCGCGGCCAAAATGCAGCTCCTCGGCGACGGCGACAAAGTAGCGAAGATGACGCAGCTCGATATTCATATTTTTAAAGTATCATTTGAGATTATTAATATATTAGACAGAATATTTACATTTTCCTACCCTGAACAGGTGGTCATACCCGTCACCAGAAATCACGGGGATGTTTAAGCAAGGAAACAGTGTGAGCCGTACAACGACTATTGATATCGATCCGGCAAGAGATATCAATGATTTACCCGCAGCACCGCAGCCGGTCCAGTTCATTAAACGTGGTACCCCCCAATTTATGCGCGTCACGCTGGCGCTCTTTTCCGCCGGTCTGGCCACCTTCGCCCTGCTCTATTGCGTTCAGCCGATCCTGCCCGTCCTCTCGCATGAATTTGGCGTATCGCCTGCCAGCAGCAGCGTTTCACTCTCTATTTCTACCGGCATGCTGGCGATTGGCCTGCTCTTTACCGGGCCGCTGTCCGACGCCATTGGCCGTAAACAGGTGATGGTGACCGCGCTGATGCTGGCCTCAGTCTGTACGTTACTCTCGACCATGATGACCAGCTGGCACGGTATTCTGGTGATGCGCGCGCTGATTGGGCTCTCGCTCAGCGGCGTGGCGGCGGTCGGGATGACTTACCTCAGCGAGGAGATCCACCCGAGCTTTGTTGCCTTCTCTATGGGGCTTTACATCAGCGGGAACTCGATTGGCGGGATGAGCGGACGCCTGCTGAGCGGGGTCTTTACGGACTTCTTTAGCTGGCGTATTGCGCTGGCGGTCATCGGGTGTTTTGCGCTGGCATCGGCCCTGATGTTCTGGAAAATCCTGCCAGAATCGCGCCATTTCCGCCCGACCTCTTTGCGCCCAAAAACGCTGTTTATCAACTTCCGCCTGCACTGGCGCGACAAAGGTTTGCCGCGCCTGTTTCTGATGGGATTCCTGCTGATGGGCGCCTTCGTCACGCTGTTCAACTATATAGGCTACCGCCTGATGCTCTCCCCGTGGCATCTGAATCAGGCCGTTGTCGGTTTGCTTTCTGTGGCCTATCTCACCGGCACATGGAGCTCGCCGAAGGCCGGGGCGATGACCGCACGCTATGGACGCGGGCCGGTGCTGCTGGTATTCACGGGCGTGATGTTACTCGGCCTGCTGCTGACTCTCTTTTCCTCGCTGTGGTTCATCTTTGCCGGAATGCTGCTTTTCTCCGCCGGGTTCTTCGCCGCCCACTCGGTCGCCAGCAGTTGGATTGGCCCGCGCGCGCGTCGCGCCAAAGGTCAGGCATCGTCTCTTTATCTGTTTAGCTATTACCTGGGGTCCAGCATCGCCGGGACCCTCGGCGGCGTGTTCTGGCATAACTACGGCTGGAACGGCGTAGGCGGGTTTATCGCGCTGATGCTATGCGCGGCGCTGCTGGTGGGCACCAGTTTGCATAAACGTCTGCATTAACATTCCAGCGCCTTCGTGTTTAAATCAAGCCGATGCTAATTTTTGTCATCGGCTGATTCAGACACGAGGACTTCATGAAAAACAATAACTACCAACAACTCACCCGCACCTTCCAGCGCCTCTCCCGCTTCTCGCACCTTACCTCCATCGCCAGCTGGGACATGTTCACCATGATGCCGCCGGGCGGCAGCGCCGCGCGCGGCGAGGCGCTGGCGGAGATGAGCGTCCTGCAGCACCAGATCCTGACCGATAAAAAAGTCGGCGACCTGTTAGCGGCGGCGGCAGGAGAAGATCTGAATGACGTCGAGCAGGCCAACCTGCGCGAAATGACGCGCCACTACCAGCAGGCGACCCTGCTGCCCGAATCGCTGGTGGAAGCCAAATCGCTGGCGGGCAGTAAATGTGAACACGCCTGGCGTACCCAGCGTCCCGCCAACGACTGGAAAGGCTTTTCCGCCAATCTGAAAGAGGTGGTCAAACTCAGCCGCGAAGAGGCTCGCCTGCGGGCGGAAGCCAAAGGCTGTACGCCTTACGACGCGCTGCTGGACATTTTTGAACCCGATATGACCAGCGCGCGTCTGGACGTTCTGTTCGGCGATATGAAGTCCTGGCTACCGGACCTGCTGGCAAACGTGGTGGAAAAACAGGCTCAACGGTCGTTTATTCCTCCGCAAGGCCCCTTCCCGACGGCCACACAGCGTGAGCTGGGCCTGGAAGCCATGAAGATGCTCGGCTTCGATTTTAACGGCGGTCGCCTGGACGTGAGCGCGCACCCGTTCTGCGGCGGCGTCCCGGAGGACGTGCGCATCACCACGCGCTATGACGAAGATGAGCTGCTCAGCGCGCTGTTTGGCGTGATCCACGAAACCGGACACGCCCGCTACGAACAAAACCTGCCGCGCGCGTGGGCAGGACAGCCGATTGCGCTGGCACGCTCAACCGCGATCCATGAGTCACAGAGCCTGTTCTTTGAAATGCAGCTGGGGCGCAGTGAAGCCTTCCTCAGGCATCTCCTCCCTGCGGTACACGCCCGCTTTGGCAGCCAGGCGGCGTTTAGCGAAGAGAATTTTATTGCCTGGAACCAGCGCGTCAAACCTGGCTATATCCGCGTCGATGCGGACGAAGTGAGCTACCCGGCACACGTGGTGTTGCGCTATGAGATTGAGCGTGCGCTGATCAACGGCGAGATAGAGGTGGACGATATTCCCGCCCTGTGGGATGAGAAAATGCAGGCCTGGCTCGGGTTATCCACCAAAGATAACTACCGCAACGGCTGTATGCAGGACATCCACTGGACCGACGGCGGTTTTGGATACTTCCCGTCATACACGCTTGGCGCCATGTACGCCGCGCAGCTGTTCCATGCCGCCAGAACCGCACTGCCGGGTCTGCAGGCCTCCATCGCTGAGGGCGATTTTTCCGCACTCTTTGAGTGGCTGCGTCAGAACATCTGGCAGCACGGCAGCCGCTTCAGCACGTCGCAATTAATCACCCAGGCGACGGGTGAAGATCTGAATATCCGTTACTTCCGCGAACATCTGACCTCGCGCTATTTGTAATCTGTTTGGCTGGGGGTGAGGGACCTCAGGTAAAGAAGCCGTATATTCCCCCTCACCCCACCCCTCTCCCTCAAGGGAGAGGGGGTCGTCCGTGCAGAACCCCGGTAATGTACATACGGTTACACGCCGATACCAATCACTCACGGAAACCTCGAATTTACAGGGATATAGTTATTTCAACGGCCCCGCAGTGGGGTTAAATGAAAAACCAAATTCGAGGGTATGAGAATGAATAAAGTATTAGCTCTGGTTGTTGCCGCTGCTATGGGTCTGTCTTCTGCTGCATTTGCTGCTGACACTACCGCAACTGCTGCACCGGCTGCCGCGCCTGCTGCAACCACCACCGCTGCGCCAGCAAAAGCGGTTCACCATAAGAAACACCACAAAACTGCAGCGAAAAAAGAAGCCGCTGCACCAGCAACCGCAGCACCAACCGAGCAGAAAGCTCAGGCTGCCAAAAAGCACCACAAAAAAGCCGCTAAACCAGCTGTAGAGCAGAAAGCACAGGCTGCTAAAAAGCACCACAAAAAAGCAACCAAACCGGCTGTAGAACAGAAAGCGCAGGCTGCTAAAAAGCACCACAAAAAAGCAACCAAACCAGCTGTAGAACAGAAAGCTCAGGCTGCTAAAAAGCATCACAAAAAAGCAGTAAAACACGAAGCTGCTAAACCAGCTGCACAGCCAGCTGCGTAAGAGTACAAGCTTAACCGTGCCCTTCGGGGCACGTTGGTAAACCGGCGCTGAACCGGAACAGGTTCCGCGCCGTTTTTTTATTTCCGGAGGGCGTATGCTGCGACGCTATCGGTTTGAGCTGATTCTGATCCTGCTTATTTTATGCGCGCTCATCGCCAGCCATTTTTATCTTTCCTGATTGTAGCACGCTGATTTTACTCCCACTTTAGCGCTGTCCCGTCTATAGTATTTTCATAGGGTTCACTTTTAATAATCATAATTACCCCCACCAGAGTGTGATATGCGTAAATCTGTTGTGTTGTTACTGGGAACGTTTGGTCTTTTTTCTGGATTCTCACATGCGGATGATGGCGGTGATGACACCATTAGCCCGAAAGAGCTGAAGACGCTTTTTTTTGGTCATGACGATCGTACGCGCGTCGCCGATCCCACCCAGGCCCCCTGGGATGCTATAGGCCAGCTGGAAACCGCCAGCGGTAACTTATGTACTGCGACGCTGATCACCCCGCAGCTTGCCCTGACGGCAGGCCACTGCCTGTTAACTCCGCCAAACGGCAAGCCGGATAAAGCGGTTGCCTTGCGGTTTGTGTCGCAAAAAGGGACCTGGCGCTATGAAATCCACGGCATTGAGGGACGGGTTGATCCGTCTCTCGGCAAACGCCTGAAGCCGGATGGCGACGGCTGGATAGTGCCACCGGCGGCCGCCTCGTGGGATTTTGGCCTGATCCTTTTACGCTACCCGCCTTCGGGCATTACGCCGCTGCCGTTATTTGACGGCGACAAGGCCGCCCTCACCGCCGCGCTGAAAGCCGCCGACCGAAAGGTGACGCAGTCAGGCTATCCTGTCGATCATCTGGATACGCTCTATACGCACACAGACTGTATTGTGACGGGCTGGGCGCAAACCAGCGTACTCTCGCATCAGTGCGATACGTTGCCGGGTGACAGTGGTTCACCGCTGATGCTGAAAACAGACAAGGGCTGGCAGTTGATTGGTGTCCAGAGCTCTGCCCCGGCGGCAAAAGACCGATGGCGCGCCGACAACCGCGCCTTGTCCGTTACCGGTTTCCGCGACCAGCTGGAAGCGCTGGCTACACAGTAAGCCAGCGCGGAGGCCTGAAGCTAAGGATCGCAACGTTATCAGGCGAGTTTTATCATGATCATGCCGGCAAGCAGCAAGATGAGCCCCATCCAGCCCTTGTTGTTTAAGCGCTGGCCGAAGAGCACCCAGCCTGCGGCCAGCGTGGCGGCGATACCAAAACCGCCCCACAGCGCATAGGCCACCGACAGATCGATCCCTTTTACCGCCTGGGACAGGGCGCTGAACGCCCCCAGAACCGCGGTAATCGACATCAGGCCGTACAGTTTACGGCGAAAACCATCCGAGAATTTCAGCAGAACGTTCGCCAGGATCTCCAGCACGATGGCGAGCCCCAGCCAGGCCGCATGAACCCACTCAAACTGTTGCATGGTTCTGCTCCTTCTGCTGTTTGCCAGGCTTACGGGTACCCGATTTAATCAGCACAATACCCGCGACCAGCGTCGTTAATCCGGCGACCTTCATTGTTGTTAATGTTTCGTCAAATATCAGCACGCTGAAGAGCGTAATCAACAAAATACCGATCCCTTCC
Source organism: Enterobacter sp. CGMCC 5087 (assembly GCF_003144775.1). Classification (NCBI taxonomy): domain Bacteria; kingdom Pseudomonadati; phylum Pseudomonadota; class Gammaproteobacteria; order Enterobacterales; family Enterobacteriaceae; genus Enterobacter; species Enterobacter sp. CGMCC 5087. Next base: position 81,457 of record NZ_QFXN01000030.1, read on the forward strand.
CACAGTGCATACGCGACGCCCAGCGCAATTTTTTTCACCGCAAACGAGAGGAAAATATAAGAAAGCGAAATCATCACCAGCATCAAAATAAAACCGGTGTTGCCATCGCTGACACTTGCCCATTTCATAGACAGCGTGCCGGTAATTTCAGCGACGATAGCCAGCGCTAATAGGATCCAGTAAAACATGTTTTTCTCCTGCTTGAGAATATAATCCATCGTGGCCCGCTGCGTGCAGCAAACCCAAAAAAAACGAATTGAAATCAGATAGCTAAGCGCTTAGCGCCAGCTCAGGCAGAAGAAATGACTATAGTGCGGTGCGCCAGTGTTGCTCACCAGAAAGCAGGCAGAAGGAGGTGGAGTAGACAGCGGTATTGTTTGAAGAGTACGTCCTGAACATATTGTCCATAAAATTACAATTATCCGCGTTGTTGCTTCTCGTCTTTGCGGATGAAAATTGTCCTCGGTAGTTAAACACACCAGATTTGTACCATAAGCCAGGATTTTACTCAAAGTCTTTGCAATTCTTTACCCATACCGTTTGATTTTGGTTAGTTTATTGCAACGCCTTTCACCTTTATTATAAATATAAAGAAAAATTCGGAGTCACCATGGCTAAACCCATTATTACCCTGAACGGGTTAAAAATTGTCATCATGCTGGGCATGCTGGTGATCATACTGACAGGCGTTCGTTTTGCCGCCGACATTATTGTGCCCTTTATTCTGGCCCTGTTTATCGCTGTGATCCTTAACCCGCTGGTACAGCGCATGACGCGCCTGCGCATCCCGCGCGTGCTGGCGATAACGCTGCTTATCAGCATCATCATTGTGGCGATGGTCTTGCTGGTGGCGTATCTGGGGACCTCGCTCAATGAGCTGGCGCGAACGCTGCCGAAATACCGTTCTTCGTTGGCGATACCGCTGCTGCAGCTGGAACCCTGGCTGCAGCGCGCGGGTATCGAAGTCTCGGTTGAGGAGCTCCTGAAATATATCGACCCCAACGCGGCCATGACGATCGTCACCAGCCTGCTGGCGCAGCTTTCCAATGCCATGACCTCCATTTTCCTGCTGTTTTTAACGGTGGTGTTCATGCTGCTGGAGGTGCCGCAGCTGCCGGCAAAGCTGCAGCAGATGATGGTCCGTCCGGTTGAGGGTATGGGTGCGATTCAACGCGCGCTGGACAGTGTATCCCGCTATCTGGTGCTGAAAACGGCGATTAGCCTGGTCACGGGAGGTGTCGTCTGGGCGATGCTTCTGGCGCTGGACGTTCGCTTTGCCTTTGTCTGGGGGTTACTGGCGTTTGCGCTTAACTACATTCCCAACATCGGCTCCGTGCTGGCGGCGATCCCCCCTATCCTTCAGGTGCTGGTTTTCAGCGGGCTTTATGACGCGTTGATCCTGCTGGCAGGATACCTGGTCATCAACCTGGTGTTCGGTAACATTCTTGAGCCACGCATGATGGGGCGAGGGCTGGGACTCTCCACGCTGGTGGTCTTTTTATCCCTGATTTTCTGGGGCTGGCTGCTCGGGCCCGTTGGGATGCTGCTCTCCGTCCCGCTGACCATTATCGTTAAGATTGGCCTGGAACAGACGGCGGGCGGGCAAACCATCGCCGTGCTGCTGAGCGATATGAGCCATAAATAGCGGTCAGTCCTCCATCGACAGGAGGGGCTTGCGGGTCCTTCCCCCTTCGCGATACGTACCGATCGCCCTCCGCCATTCCGCCAGCGGATACACCGTGACGTCGCTGTACCCGCTGGCGGGCAAATTAAGCCAGATGCGGTCAAACTCCGCGCGCCACGCCTCAGCGCCGAGCGCATCCAGACCGTTTCGGATGTGGAACCACGCCACGCGCGGCGCGGGCCGTTGCTGTCTGAACGTTTGCCCGGAGAGCAGCCCGTAGCAGACAAACATGCCCTGCTCGGGCATCGCGCTGAGGATCGCTTCCGCCAGCGGCCCGCCGGTGGCATCGTAGACAACGTCGGTATGCGCGGCGACGGCGCCAATCCGCTGCGCGTCAT
>NZ_QFXN01000031.1:0-439 GCF_003144775.1 Enterobacter sp. CGMCC 5087
GCGACGGGAATGATACCCATCGCCTCCAGCCGTTCAGCGTGAACGGGGGAACGGTGGATCCCGTACACGGCTTCCGCTCCTGCCTGACGTGCCCACTGCCCCAGCAGAATGGCGCAATCCGACCCGGCAGCCGTTAGCAGCACCCGCTTTCCTTCAGGCGGATAGCGGGTAAGCATCATCTGCGCCGCCAGCGGGTTGATATAGGCCCGTGCGGCCAGTTGTGCGTCAACAGCGTCCGGAACGGGGATAGCATACTCTGCCGGGCAATCAACATAGCGCTGCCAGGTGCCTTGACCGCGCAGCGGCAGGACGCGTTTACCCAGCAGATGCGCAAACGACGCGGGCGCGTCGGTGACAATGCCGACACCTTCATACCCCGCTACCGCCGGTAACGGGGTTCTGTGGCGGTAGGCGCCGGTAATGGGAATAAGATCGGATG
>NZ_QFXN01000032.1:0-5252 GCF_003144775.1 Enterobacter sp. CGMCC 5087
ATCGGATGCGTTCACCGGAGAAAACAGCATTTGCACGCGAAGATGACCCGGCGCAAGCGCCCCCAGCGGCGCGGTTTCAGGTTGCAGAACGGTTTCTGGCTCGCCAAAACGGCGATACCAGAGGGCCAGATTTTCCATTACGATCTCACGGCTGATAGCGGAACGACTACTCGCGCCAGCCCATTGCCGGTGCGACGTGTTTGAGAATAGATTCAATCACGTGCGTATTGTAATCCACACCGAGCTGGTTCGGCACGGTCAGTAATAACGTATCGGCTTCAGCAATCGCGTCGTCCTTTTTCAGCTGTTCAATCAGCTTGTCCGGCTCCGCCGCATAGCTGCGCCCGAAGATCGCGCGCGTTTTCTCATCAAGATAGCCCACGCTATCGCTGTCGTTGCGGCTGGCACCGAAATACATCCGGTCGCGATCGTCCATTAGTGCAAAAATGCTGCGGCTGACCGACACCCGCGGCTGTCGAGAATGCCCTGCCTCTTTCCAGGCCTGACGGTACGCGCGGATCTGTTTTGCCTGCTGAATATGGAACGGCTCGCCGGTTTCATCGTCCTTCAGGGTTGAACTTTGCAGGTTCATTCCCAGCTTTGCGGCCCATACCGCCGTCGCATTGGAACCGGCGCCCCACCAGATACGCTCGCGCAGCCCTTCAGAATACGGCTCCAGGCGCAGCAGCCCCGGCGGATTCGGGAACATAGGCTGTGGGTTAGGTTTTGCAAACCCTTCACCGCGCAGCACCTCAAGCAGCACCTCGGTATGACGGCGCGCCATATCCGATTCGTCTTCTCCTTCCTGCGGGACATAGCCGAAATGGCGCCAGCCATCAATGACCTGCTCCGGCGAGCCGCGGCTGATGCCAAGCTGCAAACGACCGCCGGAAATCAGATCCGCAGCCCCCGCATCTTCAGCCATGTACATCGGATTTTCATAGCGCATATCAATCACGCCGGTCCCGATTTCGATGGTTTTCGTTTTTGCGCCTATTGCCGCCAGCAGAGGGAACGGCGAGCTAAGCTGTCGGGCAAAGTGGTGCACGCGGAAATACGCGCCGTCTGCCCCCAGCTCTTCAGCCGCCACGGCTAAATCGATGGACTGCAGCAGCGTGTCTGCCGCCGAGCGCGTGCCGGACTGCGGAGAAGGCGTCCAGTGACCAAAGGATAAAAACCCGATCTTTTTCATAACCATGTGTCCTGAGAATGCTTTGCGTTGCACCTACTTTACGCATTACCGGGGGAGAATAAATGGCGTTTATTTAACGGAAAGCATCAAATAAATTGACTGAATAGCGTGGTTCGTCATTACGCTCCATAATGCGATATAATCTTCCCCTCTCTTTTCATGGCAGGTAAAACCGGCAATGGCTTTGATCCCCAAAAACTACGCGCGGCTGGAAAGCGGCTATCGCGAAAAAGCATTAAAAATCTATCCCTGGGTCTGCGGACGCTGCTCGCGCGAGTTTGTCTATTCCAATCTGCGTGAACTCACGGTTCACCATATCGATCACGACCATACCAACAACCCGGAAGATGGCAGCAACTGGGAGCTGCTGTGCCTGTTTTGCCACGACCACGAGCATTCGAAATACACCGAAGCGGATCAGTACGGCACCACCGTGGTGGCCGGGGAAGACGCGCAAAAAGACGTGGGCGTCGCCACGTTTAACCCGTTTGCCGATTTAAAAGCGATGATGGATAAGAAGAAGTAATCCTCTCACCCCCTCGCTCACATCGTGCTCTGCGAATTTAAAATGTCCAGGTGATAGCGGCGGTTGCAGACCCCTCATTGCGCCGCATCACGATCGGGCTTTCATTGGCATGGTCGCCAAGCCAGGTATAGTCCGCGCTGAGGACAGTTCCCCAGTGAGCATCGAACTGATGGCTCCAGGTCAGGCTGGTGTCGACGCCATAAAATCCACCCGGCGCTGAATAGCGGCGATAGCCGGTGCGTCGGCTCTGCTGCTCGCTTACCCCATACCAGGTATTCAGATAACGGCTGTCGCCAAACAGGGCCGCAGACTGAAAGGCGACCGTGTCCTGGTTATTTTGTACGGGGATCAGCGTAATGGAAGCCTGATAGCTTGCCCCCTGGCTGTCCGTTAACGGCAGCGTCGCTTTGCCTTCCATACTCAGCCATGGCGCGGCCTGCCAGCCGACGGCAAGGCCGGTATTCAGGGTGGCATCAATGTCTCCCATCCCTTTCAGATTGTTTGCCCCCTCACGCCAGCCAGAATTTTTATCAGCCCTTCCGAAGTCGTAGCCCAGCGTGTGTTCGAAATACCAGCCGCTGTTGTTTTGCATGTCATATCCCACCCCTTTTTGCGCATCAATAAAGAAAGCGCCTTTGCGTCCCTGCAGCACCGGAACCACCTGCCACACCTGCTTGTCTGAGCCTGAGTAACGCGGGGCATACTGCCCCCCAAGCCCGACGGTGAGGGAATCGGACGCGGTGCCATCATCCGCCTGCGCGCCGGAAGCCACGGCCATCAGAAGCGGGACGGACATATACAGGACTTTTTTTATCGCTATCATACTGCTCTCCATACGGACGCTGGCGCCTCCTGATACGGGGGCGGCCACACAACGTTGGCGCAGTATGATTTGGGTGAATCAATGAATCGTCGGGATAGTGTTAAGAAATGGTCAAGGTGAACGGATGTTGTCCAGAAGAGTGCTGATTATTGAAGATGACGCCGATGCGGCCGGCGTGCTCGAAGCCTATTTACGGCGGGAAAATTACGACGTGACCATTACCGGAGACGGTCATTCCGGGCTGGATATGGCGCAGCGGTGGAAGCCCGACCTCATTCTGCTGGACGTGATGCTGCCGGGGCTTAACGGCACCGAGGTGCTGGCTGGCCTGCGTCGTAAAAGCGATGTGCCGGTGATCATGGTCACGGCCATGGGGGATACCCCTGACCGCATTGGCGCCCTGCGATACGGTGCCGATGATTACGTTGTGAAGCCCTATCATCCGGGCGAAGTGGTGGCTCGGGTACAGGCGGTGCTGCGGCGCAGCAGTAAAAAAGAGACGGACGAAGCAATCCTTCGCTGGCAAACGCTGGAGGTGGACGTGGCCGCCATTGTGGCGAGCGTGGATAACGGCGGCGACGCGCCCGTGATGCTCGATCTTACGCCAACGGAATTCTCGCTTCTGGCAACGCTGCTGCGTTCTCCGGCGCACCCGTTCTCCCGCCAGTATTTACTGGAGCACTGTTTGCCGGAAAGCGAGGCGCTGGAGCGCGTGGTGGATACCCACATTTATAACCTGCGTAAAAAACTGGAAGCGGCGGGGATCTCCGGCGTGCTGATCAACGTTCGCGGCGTGGGTTACAGGTTCAGACAGCCATGATTAAAAATCAGCACTCCTCTCTGTGGCGCTGGATTTGCGCGCGCATCCTGGCGCTGGCTATCGGCAGCGTGATCGTCATTGCCACCTGCATGTGGCTGCGCTATGCGGTTCAGAACTACTGGATAATGGGCAAAATGCCAGCGGCGGTCCGCCAGGAGTTTCTGACGCTCAGTCAGAACCCGCAGGCCAATCCGGCCCGCTTCCACTCGATTGTGGACACCTGGTGGGGCCTGAGCTATTCCACGCCGTCTATCGCCTCAGCCGACTGGGCCACGGTGGCCCTGCTGGTGCTGGTGATGATCCCGTTTATCGTGGTGATGGGGCTCAAACACGCCCGGCCGCTGGCGCTGCAGTTCAGCCGCCTTCGCGATGCGGCAAAGGATGTCGCCGACGGGCAGTTTGGCCGCCAGGCGGAACTGATCGAGGATGCGCCGGCGGAAATGGTCAGCTTTGCTACCGACTTTAACTCCATGACGGGGCAGCTCGCCCGCTATGAAAAAGAGCTCCGCGCCTCGCACGTCGCGATGGCGTACGAGCTGCGCTCGCCCCTGACGGCCGCCATCGGGCGTCTGCAGGGCATGTTAGACGGCGTGTTTGACGCCAGCCCGGCGCAGCTCGGCATGGTGATGAAACAGCTCCAGCACCTCAACCGCCTCACCGATGAGCTTCACCTTCTCTCGCTTGCCGACGCGGGTAACCTCGTGCTGGAGGACCAGCCGTTTTGCCTCGATGAGCTGATTCAGGAGCGGGCTGCCTGGATCATGCCCGAGGCTGACGCGCATCATTTTCGGATAACGCTTCGCAACCCGCGCACCAGCCCCTTCAGAGGCGATGCGTTCCGTCTTGGACAGGTCGTTACCATCCTCATGGAAAATGCGCTACGTTACGGGCGCGATGGCGGCCACCTTGAGGTGGCGCTGCACTACGCCAGCGGGCATTACACCCTCGAATTTACCGATGACGGGCCGGGCGTCTCGCACCAGTTCTTACCGGAAATGTTTAAACGCTTTAGCCGCGAGGAGCAGTCCCGCGCGCGGCATTCCGGCGGCAGCGGCCTCGGTTTGTCCATCGCCCGGGCGATTTGCGAGGCGCATGGGGGTGAGATTAGCGCGTCACTGCCGGAAACCGGCGGCCTCGCCGTGCGCATTTTATTGCCCTGGCATCCGTCCGGTAATGAAAATCTTCACTCTTGATAAAGCCTTGACAGAACGTCGAATCTTTCTCGACGTAGCGCGCATTTAATAACGCCATTCCCTTTATGGAGCGGCGTTATGTCAGACGAATTCTTTCTCTCCCTCCGCCACTGCCTGCATCATTTGTACGGCGTGGCGCGCACCCTTTCCTGGCTGCATTTTCTTCCCCTGGCCCTGCTTGCGCTGGCGATTTTTCCGCTGACCGGCTGCGGTGATAAACACGAAAATAAGCCCGCCCCTGCACGAGCGGTACGCTACGTCGTCGTTGGCACCGCCCAGACCCTTCCCGCGCTGGAAAGAACCGGTGAGATCCATGCCCGCGATGAAACGACCCTGAGCTTTCGGACCGGGGGCCGGATACTGACGCGCAGCGTTGATATTGGCGACCGGGTCACTGCCGGACAGCTGCTGGCCACGCTTGACAATACAACCGGGAAAAACCAGCTCGACGGCGCGGCGGCCGACTATGAAGGTGCTAAAGCCTCGGCGCAGGTCGCCGCGCTTAACGTCAGTCGAATGCAAAAGCTCATGCCAACGGGTGCAATAGCCCGCACGCAGCTCGACAGCGCGCGTGCGGACTGGCTTGTCGCCCGCGCGCGCTTAAAAAGCAGCGAGGCCGCGTGGCGAAATGCCCGCGAAAGCCTCGGCTGGACGCGCCTGATCGCGCCGCAGGCGGGCGTCATCACCGCCGGGAACGC